>NZ_NFJA01000066.1:0-20826 GCF_002159615.1 Bacteroides sp. An279 | reverse complement strand
TAATTGTAAAAGGGTCGTTTAATGAAATATCAACTTCTTATATCATTAAAGGATTGCTTCCTATATGTAATTCGTAGCGGACGGGGCGAGTGTTACCCGATTTTGCGTTGAAAAGGCTTAATGCGATACTTTTTAGGTCTTTCCCTATGAATTTTACCTTTTATTATAAATGTTACTGGCACGTAACACGAGTGTCACACTGTATGGCTAATTTTGCATCGTCCAAAAATATAAATATTATGGATGTTTCGGCTTTAGGACAAGATAAGGAAGAAGATGATTTCCAACTGCTTTCTGCCATTGCGGAAAACATGGATACGGCAGCATTCACACGTCTTTACGGCAAGTATGCGAAGTGGGCTTTCGGGCTATTCTATTCGCGGACGGGCAGTAAGGAGGCCGCATCCGAACTGTCACAAAACCTGTGGATGTACGTATGGGACAATGCGGGGAAAATCATCGGGAACCATGACGAAAAACGGCATACAATAAAAGGTTTGCTTTATGCCGTCATAGCCAAACGCATATTGGATTTCTACCGGATGGTGGAGAGTTGCCATAACATTGTGTCGTTGGACGACGAGGAAATATGGCGCATGGTGGTGAACATCGCGGATAATAACCCGACGGTATTCTCCAAACTGGATGTGGAAGCCATCCATACGATTACCGATGAAGTGCTTGAAAGGTTCGGTGAACTGGACAAAAAGGTCTTCGTCAGTATGAAGAATGGATATACAGCCAAAGAGGTGGCTGACATGTACGGATTTACGGAAGCCACCGTCAGGAAAAAAGTGTGCGTGATGACAAAGGAAGTACGTCTGAAACTGTGTGAGGCCGGATATGTGTCCGCCATCCTTTCGTGTGTCAGTCATCCAGAACATGCCGCTTTGATTATCATGTCCAGTTCCGTCATTCATAAATCCCTGACCATTCCAAATTATTGAAATAGTAACTGTATTCGCAGTTTCCTTTCCACCTGCTTAAAGGCACGTACATGCTCAGTCCGCTGAAATGTTCCTGACTGATGGATAACTTGTTGATGAACTGCGGCGTGGCCGCCTTGTAAACGACGGTGCGGCGCAACTGCGCGTCGAACTCGTCCGTCCGCCCTTCCACAACGGTGTGGACTATATCGCCCATGTCGAAAAACACGTTGGGCACGTTGTCCGTGTGGTACGCCTGCAAGACAGACGTGTCCAGAGCCTCCATGTCGTGCAACCTACCTTGCAGGACGTTCCGGGTGGCAGTGAAAAGTCCGCCAAGTTCGGCGGCATCCACCAGCGCGATTGTGGCCGAGCGCAGTATGTCGTGCCCCATACTGTTGTAGTGGCCGTAATAGGCGACGCAGGCCTGTTCCAAATCCTCCACGCCGCCAAACAGGTACGGAAGCACCTTCGCATAAGGGATGCCCGAAGCGTCATAGTCGGCTTCCGCAAGTACCTCGGTGGGTGAAGCTATCAGATAGTCCGCCTTGTTGCGCATTTCATACAGCCCTTCTATACACCCCATCAGGCATACATCAAACCAGATATATTCCGCCACATCATCGGGGAGGGCATCCGCCAATGCATCGATTTCCATCACGCCGGACGAGGAGTCATTCCCTGGATGGTTGTCGATGCCGATGTAGCGTGTGCGCGGGAATCCGTCAACCGCATTCCCCCTCGTGCCTTGCGGCACAAGATCGGAATCGTAACCACCTGGCAGCCAACCCATCGAATGCGACCAAAGCACCAGTCCGAAACGGTCGGACGGAACAAGCTCCTTGGCCTCGCTTATCACCCGCGCCAGCGTTTCCGGATTGGCGGAGTTCTCCTCCGCATACGACTTCAGCGGGACTTCCCCGCCTTGCTGCGTGATACTGAACAGGCGCGGCGTTTCACCTTCCCTGTCCACATAGACCACCGCCGTGCCCGCACTGCGCCGTGCGCCCTGCCTAAGCTGCGAGATGGTATAGTCCACTTCAGAGTCCATCGAGTTGTCGGCGGCCATATACACCAGCGTGGTATAGGACACAGGGTCGGGCGGTACGATTATTTCCTCGTCCTCCGAACAGGATGCCAGCGGCAAAAGAAGGCAGTAGCCCAAAGCCGCACGGAAAAACTTGCGCTTGTTCATATTCCTCTTCCGGTTTAATTTGCCAAAGGTAACGGTTTGATATGACAACGGGGTTACAATGGCGAAAAAAAAGCGGACGGCGGGCCCGGTATATCACCGTCCTTGCCGTCCTCCCGTCACATTTTCACGCCCCGGTATTCCTTGTGTCCGGGAATATCCGGCCTGCCTATTATAATATGGTCACGGATATAGTCACGGGCTGCATCGTCCGGCTTCGGCACGTTCTCCGCTTTCGGTACCGCCTGACCGCCTTGTTCCTGCCCCTGACTTGGCGTTTCCTCATGCTTGGGTGCCAGTTCCAGCTGTATTTTGCGGTCGAGGGCGGCAAGCTCGGACTTCAACTGCTTCAATTCGTCCTCCTTTTTCCATGTCTTGCCCGCTATCTCCTGCAACTGCGGTATCTCGCGTTCCAGCACTTGGTTCTTTTCCTCGTACTGCTTGATGATGGCGGGGATGCGCTCCAACGCATTGAGGAAGTTCACTGCGGCAGCGTGGGTGTCTGCCATCGCCAGATGGCCGTTGTTGTACTTGTACTTATAATGCCCCTCGATGACAAAACGGTTGTCGATGGTCTCGCGCCCGTCGCAAATCATCCGCTCGCTGACTACTTTGATGGGGAAGCCGTACAGCTCGCCGATTTGCAGGTACTGCCCGCCAGTCGTGGCATTCTTGGCTATCTCCTGCAACTTCCTGCCGATGGCTTTCTCATCAGCGGAAACCACCCCGTAAATCCGTATCGGGTTGAGCCGGTTGTCGTCCTTTCCGGTCTTGGCGGCAGCGGTGAACTTCTCCCAGTCTTCCGTCATGGCGGCGATGACGGTTTTGTTGTCATTCAGCTCCTTTGTCTTGCCCTCCAATTTCCATTCCGAATCGCGCTTTCCCCTGTTGAACGACTTGCGTTCGCCCTCTAATGAGGCTATCTTCTTTTCGAGCTTCGCCTTGTCAAGCAAATCCGTGTTGCCGGACAGTATCGCCATATACTCCGAGAAATTCATGCCCGACTTCTCGTCCATCGCCCCCTCGTCGATGGTTCGTGCGCCCAACGCGCCGCTTTTCAGCTGACTGATGAACGTCTGCTTGCAATGCAGCAGGTTGAACTTGTACGAGTCCAGCGACTTCTCCACCGCATAGATGATGACATCCACCTTGTTGTCCGCATAGAGCTTGGCAATCTCGTTGCCCTTTCTGACCGCCCGGCCGTCACGCTGTTGCAGGTCGGACGGACGCCAGGGACAATCTAAATGATGGATGGCTACAGCCCTTCGCTGGGCGTTCACGCCCGTGCCGAGCATACTGGTAGAGCCGAACAGCACACGTACACGACCCTCGTTCATCGCCTCTATCACCGCTTTCCGCGCCTTCTCGTTCTTGCACTCCTGAATGAAGCGGATTTCATGGGCGGGTATGCCGTAGTCCTCTACTAATTTGCGCTTGATTTCGGTATAGACGCTCCAGCCGCCACCGGGCTGGTACGTGCCCAAATCCGAAAAGACGAACTGCGTCCCCTTGTGCGCGTCATACTTGCGGTAATACTCCGCTATCATCTTGGCGCAATGGCTCGCCTTGTTGTCGGGGTGTTCCTCGTAATCCGGGTCAATCATGCGCATGTCCAGTGCCATCTTCCTTGCGTAGTCCGTGGCGATGAGCATCTTCGCCTTTTCCTCCGTTTCAGACAGTGGCGGTCTGCCCAGAATGGTCGCGTCGCCCGACTTGGCGAACTGCATCAGCTTTTCGATAAACACCTCCTGGTCGGGCGTGGGCGGTATGTGGTGCAGTATCTCGTTCTTCTTCGGACGGTCCACGCCCACGTCCTCCGCCGTGCGGTAGTCGGTTATCTCGTTGTAGAACGCCGCCAGCTTGTTCTGAAAATACAAATCGTTGTATTCCGCAAAACGTTTTTTCAAGTCATTCTTTGTAATTTCAAGCTTTCCCATTTTTTACCAAGCGTTGTTGCGGATTGCCTTATTTAATCATAAGTAGAGAAATATGTCTGTAAAAAGAGAACGGATAACCTCCACAAAGGTTTCCCATGCGAAGAGGCATGTCATCCCTCTCGTCTGTAGACTTATGGAAAGCCCAACAGTCCAGCTTGCTGGCATCGTACGTTTCCATATGTCCCAACACAAAATATTTAAAAAGTGATTGGTAAAAAGAGAATTCGGGGCGGTTTTCCCCCGTGATTGTAAAATCATCCATATTGTTTATATTTTGATTATTAGACAAATCCACATCGTCTTACCACCGTGGTTACAATATCGGAACTCGGTTGGTGCGTACTTAAACGGCTCTTGATGTTTCGGTTACAAATATAAGGTCGTGAAAGGTCGGTTTGCAAATTTTACAGGATAATTTGTGTTAATAGCCTTTTTCATGACAGTCCCACTTTTAGTCGGCTTCTATGAAATTTTTGTTAATCGCATCTTGTTCCCATATAAACAGATAAAAAATGCCTACTTTTGTTTCATTCATTAATGAACAAGTAATATAGGGAGTATATATGACGAAAGATAGATTTGAAGAAGCCTTGGACTATATCTGCCACTATGATTATGTGTCAGAATTGAAAAATATCACACCAAAGGTAACAAAGGACTTTGTGGAAGTGTCTTTGTCGCTTGTCACATCTGATGACGAAATTGACTATGGCGAATATCCTTGCAAAAAGAGCATGACGAGGCTATTCCACAAAGAATTATATCCCATATTGGTGAATGATGGTTTCCTCGACGAGAAGGGGAAGGCATCGGACGAAGTCGCCGAAGCAAAAGCGTGGAAAGTTTACTTGTGTTTGACAGACGGAGATGATGTCTATGCCAGCATTCATCTCTTTGACTATACAGAAGAAGGTGTGAAGCTTGTCGGTGAATCAGCCAATTATAAATAAGCCTTGGCTCATTGTGCCCTTATGCCCTTATGAAAGGTTTAGGGGATATGCATAACTGGGGTCTGTGGGTATCTTCCGGCACCGCGATAGCAACTTTTACTCAGATTAGGTATGGCGAATTGTCCAACTTTCATCTCATACTTCCATTGAATATTTCAATGATGATAATTCACTTATCTTCTCGGCTGTGGTGGACGGAGTGGAAACAGAAACAATCGAGGTTCCACTGGAGACCATGAATGTGGTTCAGAACAGAGGGCGGTATAATAAGGTTTCTGAGTTCCATGATGAAATTCTGAGGGTGAAGAATAAGGACATGCCTCTTATTGCAAAACGTATGTGCGCATAAGGTGAGAATTGAATCTTAGATATGGTTTAAAAGTAATAATGTTACATTGTAACGTAATTACTTTCTTACGTAATTACATAATAACTGTAATCCGTTGTAAGTGAGTGTAAAATATTTCCTCCCCACCCTATCTAAGGATTAAGCTGTAATCCGCCTGTTTCCTTCTTTGGGACTACACTTGTCTAAAGGAATAAAACTTCCGGCTTTCAAATTCAGCACCTCACACTACATACTCAAGATCATCTGGTGAGATATGCAGTTTGGCAATTTGCAGCAGCTCGGTTTTAACCCACCCTGGAAATGACCCGGTGCCTTCAGGCACCAGGAGAAAGCGGAGTCTCGAAAGTGCGTCTTTTTATGTGGCTGAAGCCTTTCCGTCTTTTGTTGTCTTCTTCCATTTTTCGGTGTGTGTAGCACAGACCTTTTTCCCTCTTCCTCCAGTGTCGTATCTGGCGGCTGACATAGGTCGGTTACCGCTCCGGTTTCACAGCCGTCCTTCCGGCAATATCCCTTCTTTTATTAGGATACACCCTTCCTTCTTTTTCCGTTGACGGCAGCCTCCTTCCCCCAGCTTCAACAGCCGGCTGATGTATGCCCCTTCACCTACACTGACCCCGGGCAGCATGGACATCGAAGCACGCTTGCTGCAAATTCCAAACCGGCAGTTGCTTCATCACGGAACCTGTACGGATGAGATACTTTTTCAGATGAATTTCCGGAGAAGTCAAATCATATTTCCTTGTGCAAATTTATGGAACAGCATCCACTTTTTCCCGAAAGTGTCGGTGGACGATTCGCAAATACCGGCTTAGCCTATTAACTCAGAATCTTCCTTTTTCCGCACGCACAAAAAGAGTATTCAGCGATTAATCATTTGCTGCCATCTTACCCCAAAAAATATAAGAATCTTCCTTTTTCTGTTGTTCATAAAAAGAGTATTCGTACATTTTTTCATGGTTACCACAGAGTCTGTTCCTTATAGTAGCACCGTAAAAATGATTAATTAACTTCTAAAATTCATGCATTATGAAAAAGATTGAAAACTCATTCGTGGTATCAGGTTTCGTTGCTAATGAAGCACAGGTTCGTAACTTTGAGACAGCAAGCGTAGCACGCTTCTCGATAGCTGTCAGCAGGTCAGAAAAGAAAGGTGAAGTGACCACCTATACATCAGCCTTCCTCGCTGTCGAAGCCTGGCGCAAGAACGAGGCCGCCGATTCGTTTGACCGGATAAAGAAGGGTGAACATCTCACAGTGAAGGGATATTTCAAACCGGAAGAGTGGACTGACAGTGCGACCGGTCAGAAGCGCAACCGTATAGTCATGTCAGCCGTCGAGTTTTATCCGACCCCCGAGAAGGAGGAAGAGGCGAAACCGGCTCCATCGGAGAAGAAACCGAAAAGGACGAAGAAGACAGTATCCTAATAGAAAAGAAAAGTGTGGCTTCGGCCACCTTTTTTTACGCCCTTTCGAGGATTTGTCTTGCGTACACGCAGTTCTCTTACTCCCACCGCCCTATTAAGGTATGTCCGGGTTGCCTTTGCCATCTGGTGTCTATTGGTATAGACGCTTCTGGCAGAGGCAGCGGACATCCGTTCTGTTGTATAGTCCAAGACTCTGTTTTCGACCATACACATCACTTATTACTCACCCATTGCGCACCGTGCCGGCATCCTGGGGCATAACGGCTATGCTGATATGCTCCGTATGTTGGCATGGTGCGATACACAAGGTAAGGGAAACCTTGTAGGTCTTTCTTGCATATATGCAGTTCTCTTACTCCCACCACCCCATTAAGGTATCGGCTGTATTCCTACCCTATCCGGCACTTGTCAGTCTGCTCACAGGCTTACAGACAGGCAAGAGACGGGTAGGAAAAGCTACACATATCCAATCCGCATCATGCTCCGATACGGAGCTAAGGCTATGCCTTAACAACCTTTATCTCCCACCTGATATACGAATTGACATAATATGAGTGCCCGGTACAGCCGCATTGCCTACCCGAAGCGAAGCACCGTAAACGGATCTTCGCCATGCAACAGACAGCTTGTGTCTGTTCCGGTGTACATGCTGCACACCTTTTTCATTGTCCATTCCTTTCCCTGGTCTTTCTCCGGTCATCCTGCTTCCCATATCTGTGTCCTTCACCCCATCAGAGAGCCTTTCTTTTTGTACGGCAAAGGTATATGGGTGTGGTGGAAATGAAAGAGTTCCGGCTTCCAGCCTTTGCCCTGAAAAAAATAACGATGTTGTCTGCGCCTGCCCCAACATTTTTTTCGTTCAAAACTTTTCTAATTCCACTCGCCCAAACCTCGATAAGCCGTAAAAAAAAGGCTCAAACTCAGATGGGGAATGATTCTCTAAAAAAAAAGTCAGCGGATTCAAAAGACAAGGGAAAGGAAACTTTCTGAAAAAAAGGTCTAAATCTCGCTGAAGAATAATTCGATGTTTAACTCATTAAAATTCAAGCGATATGGCAGTAGTTCAGTTCATCATTTCAATCATTGTTTTTATCTGTTCGGCAGCGATGGTGCTGGCTTCCCTCTTTGTGCATCCCAACACGAATATAGTAGCCATTGCCCTATTGTCACTCATATTCCTTGGGTGCATCCATTTAGTAAAAATCAGTTACAAAGAACTTAAATCAGAATAATTATGAAAGGAACAGAACACTTCAAGCAGACCATAAAGGCATTTTTGGACAACAAGGCAGCAAACGATGAATTGTTTGCACAGAGTTATAACAAGCCACACAAGAACCTCGATGCTTGCGTTACCTATGTGCTTAATTGGGTACAAGGAACCGGATGTTGTGGTTTTTCAGACGAGGAAATTTATGGCAGATGTATTCACTACTTCGATGAAGACCATATCGACATTGGCAAGGAAATTCAATGTAATGTTGTAGTTAATCATCATGTTGAACTGACAGATGAAGAAAAGGCTGAAGCCCGACAGAAAGCCATCCGTCAGTATCAGGAAGAGGAAATTCAGAAGATGAAGAACCGCAACAAAAAGGCTAAGCCTACATCAACCCAGACAAACGCAGCACCAACCTTATTCGATTTTTGATATGAGACCAACCAATAACATACAAAGGGAGATAGTTTCACTTTCAAAGAAAATGAAACCAATCACAGAGAGACAAGAGCAGTATGCTTACAGACATTGTTTTGAACCTTTCGCCAAGAGAACGGCGAAAGGTATCTATACCTGTTGCGATTGTGCCCATACATGGCAGGACACACTTTCCTATATTCCAGTTAATGTGACTTGCCCACATTGCGGAAGAAAGCTCAAAGTACGTTCAGACAGGACGAAGGTATATAACCTTAAAAGTTATTACACCGTAATAACCGCAGTCAAGGACTACCAGGTATTAAGGCACTTTGTTGTCTTTGCCGATTTCAGAATAGGAAGACCGGCACAATATTCAATAAGGGAAGTTGTTCAGAGATGGCTGACACCCAAAGGAAAGACAAATACTTTGGCACTCAAGAGAAATATGTGTTCCTTCTATTATGATAGTTGGAACTTCTGTAGTGATATGGAGTTGCGCAGCTGTTCGGATAACTTTGTATATGATATTAATGCAGTATCCACCTATCCAAGAATAAAGGTTACTGAAACCATAAAAAGAAACGGCTATCAGGGAAAAACTTACGACCTTTCCCACTATACTGTTTTCAAGGCTATACTTTCCGATAATAGGAAAGAGACCCTTCTCAAATGTGGACAGATTTCCCTTTTCAAACATTTTGCCGACAAGGATAGCATTTCGGATGATATTTGGAAATCCATCAGAGTTGCCATCCGTCACAAGTATGATATTACAGATGTAGGTTTATGGTGTGACTATATCAGATTGCTTCTTCATTTCGGCAAGGACACCTCAAACCCTCATTACGTTTGTCCTTCAAATCTGCATCAGGAACATGACAGGCTAAGCCGTAAGAAACATGAAGAAGCTGCAAGGGAGCAGATAAGGGAGAAGAAAAGAAGAGCCATTCAGCATGAGAAACTATATAGGGAAGCGAAGGCAAAATTCTTCGGTCTTATTATCAGCGAAGGCAATATTCAGATAAGGGTTCTTGAAAGTGTTCATGAGTTTATCGAAGAAGGAGAGTTTATGAAACATTGCGTATTCTCAAACGAGTACTTCAAGAATGAAAAATCCCTAATCCTATCTGCTATGGTTGACGGAGTAAAAACAGAAACTATCGAAATTTGTCTTGATACAATGAAGGTGGTACAATGCAGAGGACATCATAATATGAACTCAGAATATCACGATGACATACTAAGAGTGATGAACAAGAACATTCCTCTAATCGCTAAACGGATGTGCAGTTGAGCCTAACTTAGTTAGGCTTAATTTATTATAATTTTTAAGTAATTATGTAACACTATAACATAATTACTTAATTACGTAATTACATAAGTAATTGTGTATATATTGAATTAATCTTTCCTCCACCCACACTATTGCTAAGGAATAAGCTTATAATCTGCATATTCATCCCAGTCCAAGGCTTGCGCTTTGGACTGGGCAGAACACACAGACTGGCAAACGGGACAAGTCAGCCATGCCGATCCATCGCTTGCTTCCGGAACGTCATGCCTGACATATCCTCTGTATATTTGCCGCAGCTTCACGTTGTTTCTCCCACCGGAAAGAAAGCCCGGCATCACGGATGCCGGGACAGAGGAGTCTCGAAAGGGCATCTTTTAAGGTTGTGGCTGAAGCCTTTCCGTATTCAAATCTTCTTGGACTTTCCGTCTTACGCCACACCTGTAACTCTCCCTCCACCGGTGCTGCATAGCTCGGCTACCTTAATCCTTCAACGCACCTGTCTCCTGCCACTCTTTCGGGAAACAACAGTCATTGACTCTTATGCACCCTTTTCCCTTACGTTGGTACTGCTGTTGCTCATTCATGCTGCCTCGACAGCCGGCCGGTCATGTACCGCACCTCCCCCAATTCATTATCGTAAGACTGCTTCGAAAAGCACGCTTGCTGTAAGTTCAAATCGGTCTGAGCATCATGCACTACACCGTTGCGAACCTCAATCTTTCCAAATGAATTTCCGGCGAAGTCAAATCATATTTCCTTGGTGCAAAGTTATGGAACAGCTTCCACTTTTTTCCGAAAGTGTCGGTGGACGATTCGCAAATACCGGCTCTGCCTATTTACGCCAGAATCTTCCTTTTTCTGATACTCACAAAAAGAGTATTCAGGGATAAATTATCTGCTGCCATCTTATCCAATAAAAAATTTAAGAATCTTCCTTTTTCTGCAAGCACAAAAAGAGTATTCGTACATTTTTTCATGGCTACCACAGAGTCTGTTCCTTATTGAAGCACCGTAAAAATGATTAATTAACTTCTAAAATTCATTCCATATGAAAAAGATTGAAAATACTTTCGCAGTGACTGGTTACGTAGCAAATGATGCTCAGGTGAACAATTTTGATACAGCAAGCGTTGCACGCTTCTCTATCGCAGTCAACCGACCTGAAAAGAAGGGGAAGGAAACTACCTACACTTCAGCTTTCATGGCTATCGAGGCTTGGCGCAAGAATGAGGCGGCCACAGCATTCGACATCATCAAGAAGGGTGCACTTCTAACAGTCAAAGGGTACTTCAAACCCGAAGAGTGGACTGACAAGGAGACAGGTCAGAAGCGTAACAGAATTACAATGGTAGCCGTCGAGTTCTATCTCGCCCCTGACAAGGTGGAGGAAGAGAAACTGGCTAAGGCTTCCAACAAGACGAAAAGAACCAAGAAGGAAACTTCAAAATAGAAAAGAGTGGCTTCGGCCACCCTTTTTTTATGCCCTTTCGAGGAGTTTATTTGCGTTCACGCAGTTCTCTTACTCCCACCGCCCCATTAAGGTATTCACTGTTCCTTGACCTTCCTTTGCTGAAGCGCACTCAGGCGGCGTAACTGCTCATGCGGTACACTCTCTCACCCATCGCCATGACTCCAGGTTCGTTCCCTTCCCTCATTGTAAACCCGTATGTCACACCATCCCTGATGCCTGGGGTACAACGGCTGCACTGTTGCACTCCGTCATCTGGTATGGCGTGTACTCTTGAACCATAGGTAAGGCAGAGCCTTGGCATACCGATAGCTTGCAAAGCAGCCAACCCTCCACCCTACTTAGGTTGTCGCTACAGCTCCTTATCTACCCAGGATATAATCGGTATAAATTCTTTTTCGATTGTCTTTCATTGGTCTTTTCTGCTGGCCGCTTCCTCATTTATCGGTGTTTCCCCATCTAAGAGCCTTTCTTTTTATACGGCAAAGGTATATGGGTGTTGTGGAAATGAAAGAGTTCCGGCATTCTGCCTTTGCCCTGAAAAAAATAACGATGTTGTCTGCGCCTGCCCCAACATTTTTTTCGTTCAAAACTTTTCTAATTCCACTCTCCCGTACCTCAATAAGCCGTAAAAAAAGGCTCAAACTCAGGTGGGGAATGATTCTCAATAAAAAAAAGTCAGCGGACAAAAGACCAAACCAAGACAAAGGTTTAAAAAAGGTCTAAATCTAGCTGAAGAATAATTCAAGTTTAACCATCTAATAATAAGCGATATGGCAACTACGTTCGGAAAATATCCCAGTTTAGACAGACAATGGAATAAGATGATGTTTTCTTTTTATCCTTATTTGTCAACAAAGAATAGAAACGCAACTCAGGAAGAGTGGAAAATAAGAAGGCTTATTTGGGACTTTAAAGATGGGAAAGCATTTTCGTACGTAGCTTATTTGGTTGCAAACAAGCTCATTCAACTTTATGGGACAGAGACAAAAAACATTGTCTCTGCTTGTGTTCCGGCTTCGAGTACAGAAAAGAATGAAAAGAGATACAAATGCTTTTCTTCTATGGTTTGCCAACTTAGCGGGATGGATAACGCTTACGACCATATTAAAGTTAAAGGAGAAAAATCTGCCGAGCATGATAATGTAGATAAGAGCACCATTCATAATAAACAGGAAATAGAGTTCGACCAAGATTTTTTCAAAGGAAAAAAAGTGATAGTGTTTGATGATATTCTTACAAAGGGATTCGCTTACGCGATATTTGCCAATAAAATTGAAAAATTGGGTGCAGAAGTTTTAGGCGGACTTTTTATAGGTAAAACAGTTTATACAAATTAGATGAGAGCAATAGAAACATATAAAACAATAAAAACAGGTCTCTTCCAAGATGAGACCTTGTTTTTATATTGTTATATAGCACATAACGGACTCAAATACGAGACAACGGGTGCCACCCTTGATATATGCAGAAAATCACGGGATATATGGCTCAGCCATCTGTCCGCCTCTTTTACCGGACACCGCCAAGTTATTAGCTGTAGGCAGACCGCTGAAAGGGTGAAGGATGCAATCAGATATTGTTATAAGAACGGCATCAGATTCTTTTATGCGGGTGGTGCTGTAGGCTTCGATACCATAGCAGCTGAAGCTGTTCTAAGCCTTAAAGAAGAACTTACAGACATTGTTCTTATTATTGTTGTGCCCTTCCCCGGACAAGACAAATACTTCAAGATGGAGAATAAGAAGAGATATATGAATATTTTCAATCGGGCAGACGAAGTAGTAACTGTGTCCGGCTCATTCTCAAATATAGCTTACTTAAAGCGTAATGATTACATGATTTCGCACTCATGTCAGTTGATAGCATATTGGGATGGAAAGTCCTTGGGTGGTACATCATATACGGTGAGAAAGGCACTTGATAAGAAATTGCCCATTTATAACTTATATAAAAATAGATTATAGATGGCACAACTACTTTTTCATACAAAAAGTAGCAAAAAGACACATCGGAATTACTAAATAGTTATCTTTGCATCTATAAGTATTTAATATTCTGAAATTTAATTATGCGTGAAAAGGATTTACTTAAAATTGCATTGCAAGGTGATTTCAATGTCATCAAAATATCCAAGACCGAGGAAGGTGTCTACATACTTAAACGAATGTCTGCTATTCAAACACCCGGTTGGCGCACCGTTGAAAAATCCTCTGAATTCTCAGATATCGAGTTTAGTATATCCCTTATGCGCCATTCTTGTAAATATATTCTCAATGCAAGTGAACGAATAAAGTTATCTGACTTAACAAACCTTACTGATGCAGGTTTTCAGATGATACGAATATCACCGTCAAATAAACTTGTAATAAAAAAGTTCAACCCATTAACTAATTCATGGGTTAAGCTCTCTTCTTTCCCGAAAGTAACATTAAGGGATAATTTCCTCATGGAGATTCTATACGGTAACCGTACAATTCTTATTGATTGATTTCAATATGAAAAAATAGAAAAGACCGCCTTTAGTCAGCGGTCTTTTCTATAGTCGATGCTTTCAGATCATCATTCCAGTCCTTTTTTTGTGGAAACTCAGTATTTTGAACCCGGTAAGCTGTATTTTTTAATACCTCATTATCCATTTGCTCTACATCATGCTGCATACCTCTCAGGTTATTGTCAAGCCATAACGTGTATTTGTAGCCCTGCTTGTCATTATCGAAGATAGTATGAAGTGACTTCACTTCATTCTTGCTGAGAATGATACGGAGCAATTGCATTTGCCCTTCGGTGAGTGTACCTTCAGTAGATACATATACAAGATTCAAACTTGTATTCGTGTGGCACAGCTGGTAATGAGATATGCAATCTATAATAGATTCACCGACGTACAAAATATCAATTGGTCTGCTTTTGTCATGGTTACTTGTGGCAAGACAATCAAACTTGCCGCCAATAATGCCCTTAAATGTTTCATTTCTCTGGGAAATAGCCTGAACTCCTTTGTCATTGTACATCTTTACACAGATGTTCCTATATATGGTGTTTTTGTTCTTAACCTCCCTGATAAGAAAGACATCTTTAAAGACTTGACTGTTTATGCAATCCTCTGATATGCCGCGCCTTTGTAGATAATTACCCTTATAAGGCATAAGCTGGTTAAGATACGTTGTCAGTTCGTCTGCACTCATACTTGTGTTGCCTACATCGTATCTGCTGTTTTCAGGGGTTATTATCTGATTCGTATTTATATAATTTTGAAGTATTTCACCGACTTCTCTTAATGTGGGTTGCTTTCCGGTTGTCTCGAAAAGATGTTCCTGCATAATGTCAAGAATTGTCCTGCCCCTCACGTTGTCGCTGTGTACATCCCAATATGTATATTGGTTTTGTGCATTCCTTTTGATGACAATGGTATGTGTACCATTACTCATTTTGGGGCAGCTGTTTGAAGAACCGGCAACAAATTTCCATCCCAGATTCAAAAGAAAATCAGGGAGTGAAATTTCTGTCTTTAGTTTGTTGAAATCAACTTTCATAATTGAAAATCAGTGTTTTAACAGTGCAAAGATACAAAAAACTATCAAATCTTACAAGGTATAGTTCTACTATCAAACAAAATTATACCTTATTGTGAAATTGTCGAAAACCTGAGTTCACCAATCTTACCGGTTCCGCTTTCTGGGTCAATGCTTTTGGTCTCGTCAAAAACGGTTTCCCCGTCTTTTGTGACTTTCATTCGTATGCTTGCCTTTTCATTTGAATACACCATCCCTTGTGCAGCTATTTCTTTGACTTTCCCCTCTGTTATATAACTCGCACTTGATATAAATTCATCGTCTATAGATAAAGACGAATCTCCTGTATTTTCATTTTTGATGTTAACCCTGTCAAGGTTAGTGATATGGGCAAATCCCTTTGCTTCGGTTCCATTGACCACAATTGAAATTCTGTACACTCCGGTGCCGTTGCTGCCTGTTGTAGGATTATCATCCTTACTGCATGATACTGTCAATAAACTTACTGCCGCCAATAATGTTGCAAAAATCTTTCTCATACTAATTCTTTTTGTCGGTTAATTAAATTTCCTTTCCTGTCTCTGGTTTTGTGTATTATCTGGATTATTGCGTTTCTTGATTCTTTCTTCAACAGCTTTCAAGACTTCGTTCACATCATTTATTATCTTGATATAATTCTGTTGCACGATTTCTTCAAGAATATCCAGTTCTAGTTTCTCATTACCTTCATCAAGTCTTACCGGGAGGGAGAAAGGTGGTATTTCTTTTTCTTCAAAACGGCACATATTCATTTGTGCATTGAAGAAAGGTGGTTGACCGCTGGCTACCTTCCCGATAAAGTGTCCTGCTGACTGTCAGGCTATTTCACGGGCTTTCAGGACTTTTTCCTTTTGTAGGCTTTCCGTTCGACTTTCTCCGCCACTTTCCTGGTGTGAATAGCTTTCCTGGGTTTCCTTCTTCTCTCCGAACAGACTCTCTATATCTTTGGCTGTCTTTTCATTTCCGGTCATACCGTATGCTTGTGTCCCGCATGAGGCTTTAAGAATATTCGCACTCTTTTCTCCATAGTACCTGACCGCTTGGTTGAAGTCTTGTACAGCCAATATGGTCGAAACATTATGTTTCCGTGCTGTGCCGATAAAAGTGTCTATACCTTGCAGAAGAATTGTCGGGAACTCGTCAACCATAAATACGCTTGTAGCCTTTCCCGGATTGTTCATTTGAGACATCAGCACACTACCGATGCAGCTGATGGCTGGCGATACGGCTTCCTTGATTGTCGGAGCATTACCGACACACAGGAGTGTAGGATGTTCCTTGTTCGTAATATCCAGTGAGAACTCTTCTTCAGGCAGCGGAGATAACACCCAGAATATGTATTTATTGTTCAGCAATACAAGCGGTGTCTGTGCTGATGAAACGGCTCCGGCTGTTTGCTGCTGGGCACCCAGTTTCCATGCGGTCAGCATCGAGGACATGTTCAGTGCTATTTCCGGATCTTCAGAAAGCCATTCAAATACAAGATTACTGTCCGATAAGGCAAAGGCAATGACATGTGGAAGGGTACAGATGCCAAGGTCTTTCTCCTTGAAACATTTATAAGCTATAGAATAGACATAGTTTATTGCATTGTTCGCCCAGAAATCCGTTTTTTCTTTCCAGCTTGCCTCCAGGTTTTTCATCAGGGTCATTATGATGTTTCTGATGAATAAAGACTCATTCCCTTTGGACATATACTTTGGCGACAGTACATTAACCCTGACGGTTCTTGACATGTCGATAAAGTTTATGTATGCAAAATCAGGAACCTCCCTACCCTGTTTCCTGAAGTATTCAATGCTCCCGTATGCTATCCTTGATAGAATCGGTGAGTTGTCTTTGGTCGGATCACCTTCCCAGTCATAAATAAATCCGGCATAATTCCTTTCCGCACACTGATATATCATACCTTTAATCCAGCTTTCCGATTTACCAGAGCCGGGACCTCCGTCTATATATATATTCTGTTGTGGCTTGTGGATGGTAAGTGGGCCATTTGCTGTTTCAAATCTGAAATAGAAAGATGATTCCACATTGCTCAACCCGAATATGCTTTCATCGGACTTGACATGCCGCCTGAAGAAGTAGGGCATGGTCTTGATGATTAACAGTGTGTAGGCTACGAATATTACCGGGAATATGAATAGATTATACAAGTTTGACAGCTTACTGAAGCCTACGACAAAAATCGTAGCCGTCATTAAGGTCAAACTCGTATAAAACCATTTCTTGCTTTCATCACCGGGCTTTTTATATGGAAAAAGAAAAGCTAATCCGGCTATGAGAATTACATAAAGGAAACGGAACATGATTCCCTTAACCAATAGTTTTTCCCACATACCTTGATTCCTGACCGGTACATACAAACCATTTATTATAGCCCACTGAAATAGTACAGCTATGCCTATCAGAGTAGATAGCAGTATCAGGATGAATGACAAGTCTTTCTTCTCTTTTTCCATAATCCACTCTTTATGCGTTAGTCTCTTCTTTCTTCTCGCTCTTACCGAGTAATTCTACACGGTTTACGTTCATACTTACTGAAGGCATACAGCTTCCGTCCTCTTTCTTGAACACATCAATAAACAGATCACCGGTCACATATACCTGTGTGCCTTTTTTGATGTATTCCATGATCCTTGTTTCAAAGTTAACAAAGCATGTTACCCAAAGTGTCTTGTCTTCCGTATCTCCTGCCCCTTTGAACTTTGAAGACACATGAAAATAAAATCCTTTACCACTTTTGTTCGCACGTGCATCTGCACCTACATAACCGATTAATTGTTCTGTAAACATAATTTTTTAGTTTTAGGGTTAAATATTCATTGTTATTTCAGCGGACTTGACCGTCCCCTTACTCATTTCTGCTGTTTGGTTTGTATCGTAATCTATTCCAAAAACCTTGCTTACAGCCTTCTTGCCTTCATCGTTGCTTACATTGGCATTTAGCCTGTCTATCATAAGCAACGAAGGACTATATCCTGCATCTTTCAACTGTTCCAGCTTATCCTCATTCCCTTGACTTGCAGCCAATAAGAACTTTTCATCGTTGCTCAGTTTAGGTTCAATCCCGTTGACTTTCTCCTGTATCATGGCACTTGCCTTGGCTACATCTGACAGAATGGTATAGATGAACTTCGGATCTTGACTCAATGCCAATAGCCAGCTCTTCAGGTACATCGCGTTTTCCTCCCTGATGCAGGTAGATATACCCATTGTTTTACCACAGGCTGCTGAAGTAAGCTCTGCAATCAGTTCTTCCTTAGCATATTTGGAATCTCCGAAGACTTCTCCTTTTTCCCTTTCCAGATAACCTGTTTCACCGGTTGAATGTGCCATCTCATGCAGCAACGTTGAGTAAAAGGATTCACCGGTATCAAACTGCCCCTTGAGCGGAACAATTATATGGCATCCTTCACCACGCCTGTAATATGCACTGTCGCTTTCTCTCGGATATATCGGACATATCCATTGTCTTTCTCTGATAAGCGCATCGAGCAACGGCATGGTGTACATGCCTTGTTCATCCTTAAGAGCCGGTGCTGCGAACTGTGACCTCAGCTTTTCCCATTTTTCGGGTTGGACTTCCGGATAGTTTGTCTGAGAAACATTGAATACATTATAGGTCTTCATATATGGTGTCACCTTATATTCCTTTTTCTCCTCTTCTGACAGCTTCCTATAGTCCTCAATGTTTATCTTGTTCCCGTTTTTGTCCTTTACTGAAAAGTTCCAGTAAATCACAGGGAACGATTTTTCTCCTTTCATGATTGAAGCCCCAGCCTCCTTTGCCTGCATGAATGTCATATACAATGGTGTGCTGTAACCCATTCTTTCCGAAAGAAGGTATAGCATGAAGAGGTTTATCCCGTTATATATTCTACCTTCGATGTTTTGTGGCATCCCTCCTCCACTTTCTGGAGAGAACCATGGCTTTTTCCAATCATGTTCAACCTCTTTGATTTTCTGTATCATAAGGTCTGCAAATTGCTTCAATGCCTTGTCTCCTGCTGAATCTTCCTTCATAGCTGTTCGTATAAATGGTTATTCTCATATTCACATAGCCATCTGACGGTATTCTCATTATTGGGCTTTTCACCTCTTGACTTCATGTCTTCAAGATATAGTTCAGCCAGCTCTTCCTGAGCGAACAGAAATTCCAGGTCGTCGATGATACCTTCCTGCCTTTTCTGTACCAGTTCGTTATAGTCCATAATTATATATTTATAAATCGTTGAACATCTTGTTTACCGTATTGGCAATGGGTCTGGCCATCTCTTTTGTCTTGTCAGGTTTCGGACTGCTTGCCAGTTTCACATCACCTAATGTCTTGCCTTTGTTCTCCAAACCGAATATCTTCTGGACGGCGATGAGGGTATTTTCCTGTACTCCGTTTTCTCTCATGGCTTTTATATCGCTTTGTGTTATCTTATATCCGCTCTTTTGAATATCCTGGATGACTCTGAAATTGCTTGTAGAGGCGGCTTCCAATAGTCTTGCGGCCTGCTTCTGTCGCTCGCCCAGTTCATCCGGCTTAACGTGGAACACATTTTGGATTTCTTTCATTTCATTGTCACTCAGGTTCAGCTCTTTGCCTATGCCTCTTATGTATTCCTCACTTGGCTTGTAACCTTCCTCTCTGAGTTTGTCTATCTTTTCAAAATCCCTGCTGCCGACCGCTTCCTTAAATTCACTGTCCATATCACGCTCTTTACCGGATGATATCCTGTTTCCCATGGCAGGGTCAGCAACTTCAAGTTTCGGCCTCATTTCCTTTATCAGTTCATGAGCCTTACCTTCCGTAATGCTCTGTATGTTTGAGAACTGAATCCCTTTCTTGTCATCAGTGAGGGAAATGTCTGCTAGGATGTATCCGTCTTTACTGTGCATGAGCTTACTCTCTAAAGTATGCCCGTTGGCAAGCAGATATTTGTCCGCTTTAGTCAGCTTGTATCCTTCATATTCGTTGGTCTTTCCAATCACATTCGGAATTTTTATTTCCTTGTTTGACCTTACGATTACCGAATTTAAATCTTTGTCAACCTGAAGCATGATTGTACCTTTTTTTGTATCTAGGGGGACTATATCACCATGAAGCAGACGTTCTTTCTCTGTCTTGTTAAGTTTGTGCCCCAACATCCTGTCGGGAATGGTTAGGGTTTCCTTGCGGTAAAAGACGGAAATGCCGTTCTCGCTCATGCGCAACTTTCCCTTTTTTTCGCCTATATCCATAAGGTCGGACATTATGCCCTTCTCCAGTTTTGTCCCTTTACCATCCAGCAGGTTGCCGGTGTTATGCGCATATTCGTATAGTTCCTGACCGGTATAACATACTTTACGGTTGTGGTCTATGATTGTGACCCCGTCCTTGTTCTCTCCCTTTATGTCATTCCACCGTACCACACTGATACCTTTGTTTCTCAGCTCCTTGATGTATGAAGGGTCATTCGCCCTGTTCTTGTCAAAGAATGAACAAACCTTTTCCTTAGACTCCTCCGTCCGCCGGTCATTGCGGTTTTCCTTTGCTTTTGACCTGATTTCTTCCATGGTAAGTGTGATGCTGTCACCCTCTTTGTGAAAGCGATAGCTTCCGTCATGGTATTCGGTCTTATAGCCTAGTGTTTCCGACAAGGCTCTGAACTGCCCTATATTGTTATAGGAATAGTTCTCATAAGCTTCTTTTAGTTTCATATCATTTCCCGAATAAAGGTTCTGCCCTGATAATATACTTGTTCTCAACAGCCAGTTTCATGTGTCGGCCACCACCTTTTTCATACAGTTCTATTTCAAAGATTTTATTGTCTGGGATTGTGAACTTGTTAAATCCCAACACAAGCCTGTTGGCGCTCTTTCCCTTTATCTTTGCTTCAAAATCTTTGGTGTATATTGGTTCAATGGTTGTTTCCTGTTGTATGGCGTTCTTGCTTTTTTTGATGTCTCTTTGAAAACATTTTACAAACTCAATGTCATAGTCTATATATGACTTATTCAAGTTTCGCAAGTTCAACTTGCAGCTTTTAATCTATAAATGTCGCAAATATGTTTCATATCTTCCTCCCTGTTGATGATAGCCTGATAGATATCTTCGTCAGT
>NZ_NFJA01000065.1:0-21333 GCF_002159615.1 Bacteroides sp. An279 | reverse complement strand
GTACCCAGACCCGGGGTCGAACCGGGATGGATTTTACTCCACTGGTGTTTGAGACCAGCGCGTCTACCGATTCCGCCATCTGGGCATTCCGTTGAATTGCGGTGCAAAGATAGACAAATCTTTTGAAATTACAAAGGATATGAATAAAAAAGTGAAAAAAAAATTGTCTAACACTATTTAGAAGCGTATCGAGTGGTTTATTCAAAATAATCTGCTATCTTAGCATAAACTTTTAAAGCCACCCTGATTATCATGAACAACAACTACTATTGTATCATTATGGCCGGAGGAATGGGAAGACGGTTTTGGCCGTACAGCAGGAAAAATCTGCCCAAACAATTCTTGGATTTCTTCGGAACAGGCCAAACTTTATTGCAACAGACATTCGACCGTTACAAACAAATCATTCCACCGACAAACATTTACATTACAACACACAAAGATTACAAGCAGCTGGTGTGCGAATTACTTCCGGAGCTTCCAGAAGAACAGTTGATTGTAGAAGAAGAAAGGCGCAACACAGCCCCTTCCATTGCATACGCTTCGCACATCATCCAGCAAGTTAACCCGAACGCGACTATCGTGGTAGCACCTTCGGACCATCTTATTCTGAAGTTTGAAGAATTTAAAGAAGCCATCTTGAAAGGATTGGACTTTGCATCGAAGAACGATATTCTGGTAACATTGGGCATCAAACCCAATCGTCCGGATACAGGATACGGTTATATCCAGATAGATGAAGAGAAAGAAGGAGATTTCTATAAAGTAAAGACTTTCATCGAAAAACCTGCACGGGAGTTTGCCGAAATATTCATCCAAAGTGACGAGTTTTATTGGAACTCCGGCATTTTCGTATGGCACGTCAATACGATTCTGAAAGCTTTCCATGAAATCATGGCAGAAATATGTCCGCGCGTTGAATGTGACAAACCAGACTTTACCTCCTGCCCCAACATTTCCATTGATTACAGCATTATGGAAAAAGCCAACAACGTATACGTACAACTATGTGACTTCGGCTGGGCAGATTTAGGTACATGGGAATCTTTGTATGATGCATCTCCCAAAGACACCCACCAGAATGTCATCATTCATAGTAACACCTTATTATATAATTGCAAGGACAACATTATTTCCATACCAGAAGGGCAATTGGCCGTTATTCAAGGTCTGGAAGGTTATTTGGTTGCCGCAAGCGACAATGCATTGCTCATTTGCAAGAAAGATGACCAAGATGCCATGCGCAAATTTATCAACGATGTAGAAATGAAATTCGGGGAGAAATACTCCTGAATTCCACTCACCACAGATTACACAGACTATAAAAAGGAATTATCCTACCATGTGTGTGTAATCTGTGATGGGCAAAAAAGCATCAATACTCGAAAGTAATGCCAATAGTGGGAAGCAAGGTTCCACTTTCCTGTTTGATGTACTTCATCACATAACGCTGTTCGGCCAGTGAAGCAGAAGGATTTTCTATTTCCCCGGTGCTCATCAAGACATCGGGCTGGCGCAATTTGCTTGCTGTAATGTTCTGAATATCGAGATAAATACCAAACATGCATTTTTTCCAATAAAACATCTTGTCGACCCGAACATCCAATTGGCCAAAAGCAGGAAGACGCCCTGTATTATACCGGCTGTAATCATAATACGCCTTGCCTTGTGCATTCCAAGCCGTTACTAACGATGATTTCTCCACATCATAAGGTGTATAAGGCGACCCTCCTATACAACATACTTTCATACCCACGCTCCATTGTTTAGGGAAACTATATGTCCCGCTAACATTGAATATAAACCGATTATCCCATGCCGAAGGCACATAAGTATCTTGATTGTTTTTACGGAACTCGCTTTTAAATACAGTGAGCGAAGAAGACAAGTTCAAACGCTGGACAAGCAACCATTTAAACATCACCTCTACACCATACGAACGTCCTTCAGCATCTGAAACAAGAGTCTCATTTCCAATAACCCCGTAATCATTTCCCTTACACGACAAAGGGATACCATCGGCTACAGACAATGGCATGTTCTTATACAATTTATAAAATCCTTCTGCCGACACTTCCATCGTCTCATTCGGATGCCAAGTCAGTCCGGCACTGGTCTGCGATACCGAAGTATAATCCAAATGACGATTTGCATATCGGCCATACTCATCCTTGAAGCCCAATGCTGTATATTGCGGGAGCTGGTAATACAGTCCCGTATGCCCGCTTAAAAACAAGCCCTCTGCCAGTCTCCATGATACAGACAAGCGTGGAGACAGCTGCCGGTCCAGTTTCTTCATCTTATCACTATAATTATTGGCATCGGCACGCACACCCAACGAAGCCGTAAAACGCTCGTCGGGAGCCGTATAGTCCATAGAAGCATATACTCCCCAACGGAATATCCCCAAATCGGTACGATAATCGTACAAATGTGCAGCATCGGTAAAAACCTGTTGATAGGTCGTATTAGTATATTGCAAATAACTCAGCTCTACTCCGGCGTTCAGCTTCCACACATTCCATCGTGACGTGTTTTCCAACCGGAACCGGGTTTCCTGCTCTACCGAGCGCAAACGTAACATCAGATTATCTTCACTGCTCTCATCATTGTCCCGGTATTTTAAATTTCGGTTGTTCAGGTAGCTATGGCTCAAAGTCACCGACTGAACGTGGGGACCGGCATAATGCCGATACACCCCTCCTACGGTATAAGTCTCCTGCTCTATCTTAGGCAAATAGCTCAAGAGATATTCGGCATCCTCCCCATTGATGTCCAAGTTCAACCTCATCCGGTCTATACCGCCCAAGCCTAAGACTGTAAGTTCATTATGAGCATCGAACCGGGTTTTCAACTTGAAAGAAGCATCTGTATATGCCGGAAGAAAAGGTAAGCCCAATAGTTTGAACAACATCTGTAAATACGACTGGCGCACCGACACTACATACGAAGTCTTGTCGCCCCAATGCCCGTTAGAAGTCAGTGAAACTTCCGAAGCTCCCAACGTTGCCTTTACAGAATTATGCTCCATATCCCCATCACGCAAACGAAAATCAAGCACCGAACTCAAGGCATTTCCCCGATTTGCCGGAAAAGCGCCACTATAAAACTTTACATTCCGTATCAGATCCGCATCAATCAAACCCACAGGGCCACCCGATGCCCCTTGCGTACTGAAATGATTGATATTGGGTATTTCTATCCCATCCAAAAAGAAACGGTTTTCCGAAGGGCCTCCTCCACGTACAATCAAGTCATTACGGTACCCAACAGGCGAAAACGCTACTCCCGGATAATTCTGTACCACACGTGATATGTCACGGTTGGCGCCAGGAGCCTTTTCTATTTCCTGCATACCGATTACCCGCAAGCTGACCGGACTCTCAGCCACCCGTTGAAAAGGGGAAGCCGTAATGGTCACCTCGGAAAGCTGTGCACCTTCTTTTTCCATCTCGATCCAGATATGAGGTGTACGATGATTTACCCGATATTCAGCTGTTACGATTGTCTTATACCCTAACATGGAAGCCTGAAGGGAATAAATACCCGGCGGCACTTCTCCGATAATAAAATGTCCGTCGGCATCGGTTGCTGCACCGACACCCACGCCCATAACCAGCACATTGACAAACTCCAACGGCTCACGTGTATCCCGGTCTATTACAGTTCCTTCAATCCTATACCTTGGCGATTGTGCGAAAATCATGCACCCAAGTGCTGCCAACAGGATACTGATATAAATCCTTTTTATCATAAAAGAAAAAATCTATCAACACAAAAAAGCCATCCTTCAGGGGATGGCTTTTTATGCTATATTATATAAGTAGGAGGGGGATTTTATCAAGCATTGCCTTCCCAGGCTTCATGTATAGCAGCGGCTATCTTCTTAAATTCCTCATCGCTCAGCTGCAACTTCGGATTAGAGAACAACATGTCTTTTTCACTTTGCATCGGAATCAGATGAATATGTGCATGAGGTACTTCCAACCCCAATACAGCTTCGCCGACCTTACGGCAAGGAAAGACTTTCTGGATGGCCAATGCCACATGCTTGGCAAATACATGCATCGCCGCCAGCTCTTCGTCTTCCAAATCAAAGATGTAATCTACTTCCCGTTTCGGGACAACCAATGTATGTCCCTTTACCATCGGGTTAATGTCGAGGAAAGCATAAAAGCGGTCATCTTCTGCCACTTTATAGCTGGGGATTTCTCCCGCAATGATTTTACTGAATATTGTTGCCATACCTTTATATATAATAAAAGTAAGGCAAACCTGCGCGCTTACGCAAGCCTGCCTTACCGTTAAAATGAAATTCCTGTTACTTCCAGACTGATTTTCCCCTGTGGAATGGTTATTTCAGCCACATCACCCACTTTCTTGCCCAGCAAGCCTTGTGCAATCGGCGTATTGACCGAAATCTTCCCCTGCTTCAGGTTGGCTTCTGTTTCCGACACGATAGTGTATGCCATTTTCATACCTGTCTTGACATTCTTCAGTTCCACACGGCTCAGAATCTGCACAGTATCCGCCTTCAGTTTCGATGTGTCAATGATTTTAGCATCGCCGATAGTAGCCTTCAACTGATTGATTTTCATTTCCAGCATAGCCTGAGCCTCTTTTGCTGCATCATATTCAGCATTTTCCGACAAGTCTCCTTTATCACGTGCCTCGGCAATAGCCGCCACCACTTTAGGGCGTTCCACTGCTTCCAGATGTTTCAATTCGGCCACCAGTTTCTGATAACCTTCTTCTGACATATAAGCCATAATGTTTTCCTCCTTTAATTTTTCGTTTATATTCTTACTTATAAAACAAAAAAGAATTCCGATACATAATTACGTATCGGAACCCTTCCTATGTTGATTTGCGACAAAGGTAAATCTTTTTATAATACCAGTCAAGTGTTGGAGCACTGTATTTTCACATGCTTTGCAACATGTTATAATAATTTCTTAATCTCCGCGTCCAAATCAGTATCAGCTCCTATCCTCAAACTCAACTCGTTGCTCCGGTTGACCAGGAAACTTGCCGGCAACTGGGATACTCCATACAGACGAAGAAACGTTGAATACGGACCTTGAGGGTCACGCACGCAAATCCATGGCAAATTATCTGCTGCTGTTTTCCAGAAATGCTCATCAGTATCCAGCGAAATCTGATAAATCTCCAGCCCTTGCTCCTTATACTTATTATATACTTCGCGCAACAATAAATTACGTGCACCCGACTCGGATGCTCCATACACCGTGAAGTCGATTAGCACCACTTTGCCTTTCAGGTCGGTCAAGTGATGCAGGTTCCCATTCTCATCACGCAAGGGAATGTCAATAATCGAGGTTTCCTCCACCTTGTCCATCGGAATCTCCAAGGGTTTCACTTGCGGCGCACGTGTATTCTTCATCCCTTTTATTACCATGTTATACAGGTTGCGCGAACGGTCGGCATGAGGATACATATTGTTCATGCTCGTAGCTACCGCCGCAAAGCATTTTACATCCTCCTTACTGGTAAGCGGATCGAAAATCATATACCCGTTCAATTCCTGGAACAAAGCGAAATAAGCGTATGACTTGTTAGGGCCGGCAAAAATATACTTGTGCTTCACCGTATCCTTATAGGCCGTCACAATCTTCTGTATACTGTCTTGGGCTATGCCGATGGGCAGTCCCGACCGCGCCACGCGGTTGACACGCTCCTGCAAGCCAGCCTGAAGCAATACCAGCTCCTTTATCTTGGTATTGTTTTCCGAACCTTCTATCTCATATCCTGTAGCAAAATTGCCCAAACCGGCATGCACTTTCACCGCTTCGGTAGAATCAACGGCAAAATTAATCACCTTGTTATCAATGCGCAAACGATAGTAATCAGGAGCATCCGGACGAGCAACGGAGAAGCTGAACCCTCCTTCTTCATCCAGTTTGATAGAATCAAGCGGAACGATGCGTTCCAGTCCGGTCTGTTCCAAATACAACATTTTGTCGGCCGCGTCGGTTATTTCACCTTCAACGGTAAAAGCAGGCTCGTTGTTGCAGGCGGTAATGCCTGCCAACAACAGAGCTGCGGCGATATAAGCATTTCTTTTCATTCTAAAAACCTGTTTTACTTCGGAGTGCAAAGATACGGCTTTTCATGGTTTCACAAAGCTTTTCGAAAAAGTTCTTGTACGAAAAAAAGAACTTTAACGCACGAAAGGCTTAAAAGCCTGCTTCCTGATGCTTTACGGTACCGGAGAGGGGCAACCACTTGCGGCGGCACGCGCAACCGCCTGCATCGGGCTGAGCATGTATATCCGGAGGGAAAGGCATAAAATAGCATAAAAACAGGCGAAGTGTAAAAGTTTTGCCTCATCTTCACCCAATTACTGCAAGATTATTCGTATCTTTGCGCGATTTATAGTCGAAAATTATATTAAAACATTATTTATGATCAATCCTATTGTTAAGACGATCGAGCTTCCTGATGGCAGAACCATCACGCTCGAAACGGGAAAGCTGGCAAAACAGGCAGATGGTGCTGTTACGCTGCGCATGGGTAACACCGTGTTGTTGGCTACTGTTTGTGCAGCAAAAGATGCAGTTCCCGGTACAGATTTCATGCCGCTTCAGGTAGAGTACAAAGAAAAATATTCTGCGTTCGGACGTTTTCCTGGCGGTTTCACTAAACGCGAAGGCAAGGCATCAGACTATGAAATCCTTACCTGCCGCCTTGTAGACCGCGCCTTGCGTCCGTTGTTCCCCGACAACTTCCATGCCGAAGTTTACGTGAACATCATTCTGTTCTCTGCCGACGGCGTCGATATGCCTGATGCATTGGCTGGACTTGCCGCATCGGCTGCGCTTGCCGTATCGGATATCCCGTTCGGCGGACCAATCTCGGAAGTACGTGTAGCACGTATCAACGGCAAGTTCGTTATCGACCCGACTTTCGAGCAACTGGAGCAGGCAGATATGGACCTGATGGTAGCCGCTACGTACGAGAACATCATGATGGTGGAAGGTGAAATGAACGAAGTAAGCGAACAAGACTTGCTGGAAGCCCTGAAAGCCGCACACGAAGCCATCAAAGTACATTGCAAGGCACAGATGGAACTGATGGAAGAAGTCGGTTCTACCGTAAAACGCGAATATTGCCACGAAGAAAACGACGAAGACCTGCGCAAGGCGGTTCACGAAGCTTGTTACGCCAAGGCATACGCCATCGCCGAATCGGGCAACAAAAACAAACATGAACGCGAGGCAGCCTTTACAGCAATCTGCGATGAATTCAAGGCCCAGTTCAGCGAAGAGGAACTGGAAGAAAAGGGTCCGATGATTGACCGCTATTATCACGATGTGGAAAAAGAAGCGATGCGCCGTTGCATCCTCGATGAAGGCAAACGTCTGGACGGACGTAAGACGACCGACATCCGCCCCATCTGGTGCGAAGTAAGCCCACTTCCCTACCCACATGGCTCATCTATCTTTACACGCGGAGAAACCCAGTCACTCAGTACTGTCACATTGGGTACAAAAGCTGACGAGAAAATCGTCGATGATGTACTCGACCAGCACAAAGAACGCTTCCTGCTACACTATAACTTCCCGCCTTTCTCTACAGGCGAAGCCAAAGCACAACGCGGTGTAGGCCGTCGTGAAATCGGACACGGACACTTGGCATGGCGTGCACTGAAAGGGCAGATTCCTGCCGACTATCCTTATTGTGTCCGCGTAGTTTCCGACATCCTCGAATCAAACGGTTCTTCTTCTATGGCTACAGTATGTGCCGGAACACTTGCCCTGATGGATGCAGGTGTACCTATCAAGAATCCGGTATCAGGTATTGCAATGGGATTGATCAAGAACGCCGGAGAAGACAAATACGCCATCCTGTCAGACATCTTAGGAGATGAGGACCATCTGGGTGACATGGACTTCAAGGTAACCGGTACGAAAAACGGTATCACTGCTACCCAAATGGATATCAAGTGCGACGGACTGACCTACGACATTTTGGAAAAAGCATTGTTGCAAGCCAAAGAGGGCCGCGAATACATCTTAGGCAAACTGACCGAATGCATTGCCGAACCTCGTCCGGAACTGAAACCGAACGCACCGCGCATCGAAACCATGACGATTCCGAAAGAATTCATCGGAGCGGTAATCGGCCCGGGCGGAAAGATCATCCAAGGTATGCAGGAAGAGACAGGTGCCACTATCAGCATCGAAGAAACAGATGGCGTAGGACGCATCGAAATTGCCGGCTTGAACAAGAAATCCATCGATGATGCCGTACGCATGATTAAGAGCATCGTTGCCATCCCCGAAATAGGTGAGGTATACACAGGAAAGGTACGTTCCATCATGCCTTATGGAGCATTTGTCGAATTCCTTCCGGGAAAAGACGGTTTGCTGCACATCTCGGAAATCAGCTGGAAACGTTTGGAAACCATCGAAGAATCCGGACTGAAAGAAGGTGATGAAATTGAAGTAAAACTGCTGGATATCGACCCGAAAACCGGCAAGTTCAAATTGTCACACAAGGTATTGATGCCAAAACCAGAAGGAATGGCTGAAGAAAAGCCCAATCATCCGAAACGAGAGCACAAACCCCAGCCTCGTAAAGAAAAATAAGTGAATACATTTTTTTCATAATAATGATAATCTCCCTCTTTCTTGGGCTTTTCCCTTGAGAGAGGGAGATTTTTCATAAAAGCATCCAGATACCCAATTTCTTACCACGCGTTCAAATGTATCCGCTCTTCTGTATCGATGTTTTTTTGCTTGGGCAAGGCATCGGCAAACATCGCCATTTTGTCTTTATCGCCCGATTCGTCCACCTCTGCAACCAGCTTCTTGAATGCTGCCATGTTCTTTGCCAACGGAGCAATGACCTTGGCTATATTCTCCTGTCCACGCACCACGACAAACTCGAATTGCCGTAAATGGTCGTTGGCCGGTGCCTTGAACGCCGCACTAATAATTCGCTTTAAAGCCTCATCACTTACTTCACGGCCGGAAAAGTCGCGGATGATAGCCCCATCCGCTGTAAGATTATTAATCTTCAGGCTGCAAGATTATTAATCTTACAAGCGGAAGATTAATAATCTTACACCAGACGAAGATAATAACACATACAGTTTAGTAATGCACGGCGAACGGAACGGGTACAGCATACAGGAACGATGACATCAGCTAAATGCACAAATCCATACCGCTCCATAATATGTATCGCCCCTGTTACATCTACTATGTTAAATGTTACATAAACTATCAGAAACCGTACATCTTATGTTGTACGACATAATTCGTGCTAATCGGCATTTGGGATTTTTTGATAATACTATTATATTTGCGACATCATCTAAACAAATCTACTTATGAAAAAACGTTCCATCCTTTCCCTACTTGCCGGAGTCCTTTTATCTACAGCTCTGGCACAACCTACTCCACACTGGCAGCAACAAGGTTCTGCCAAACAACTGATTGTCGATAATTGTCCCTACCTTATTTTAGGAGGGGAATTGGGAAACTCGTCCGCATCTTCACCGTATGACATCGACCGCATCTTTCCCAAGCTGAAACGCACCGGGCTGAATACGGTACTGGTGCCTGCTTACTGGGACTTGATAGAGCCCGAAGAGGGGGCATTCGATTTCTCTTTGATAGACCATACCATCCACCAAGCCCGTGCAAACGGTCTACGGCTTGTTTTCCTATGGTTCGGTGCATGGAAAAACTCCATGAGTTGCTATGCCCCGCTATGGTTCAAGCAAGACTACAAGAAGTATCCGCGCGTACGGACCCAGACGGGTAAGCCGCTGGAGATAGCCAGTCCTTTCTCGGACAATGTATTCCAGGCGGACAGCAAGGCTTTCAAAGCGTTCATGCGGCATCTTTCCGAAACCGACGGTGACAAGCATACCGTCATCATGGTGCAGGTAGAAAATGAAATCGGTATGCTGGAAAGTGCGCGCGATCATTCGGAAGAAGCCAACCGCCTGTTCGAAGCCCCCGTGCCCGAAGCATTGCTAACATATCTGAAACAAAACAAGAAAACGCTCCACCCGTGGCTGGCAGAAAAATGGCAAAAAGCGGGAGGAAAGACCGAAGGAAACTGGCAGAAGGTGTTCGGCACCGACCTGTATACCGATGAAATCTTTATGGCATGGCATTATGCCTCTTATGTGGAACGTATGATTCAGTGCGGACGGGAAGCGTACAACTTGCCTATGTATGTCAATGCCGCCATGAATAGTCGCGGGCGCAAACCCGGTGAATATCCGTCGGCAGGACCGCTGGCTCATCTCATCGATATCTGGCATTGTGCCGCTCCGGGCATTGACCTGCTGGCTCCCGACCTCTACGACAAAGGGTTTACCGGCTGGACCGCACAATATAAGCTGCACAACAACCCGCTTTTTATACCTGAAATCCGTCTGGAGCCTAATGATGGTGTGCGTGCCTTTTATGTATTCGGCGAGCACGACGGCATCGGTTTCAGCCCGTTCTCCATAGAAGACGCGCCCGACCGTCCCAGTTACCAGTTGACCCAAAGCTACCTCAAGCTGAAAGAACTGATGCCTCTCATCACCCGTTACCAGGGGCAGGGAGCCATGAAAGGCTTACTTTTCGACCAAACCGAGAAAGAACGCACCCTTGCATGGGATAACACATTATTAATATGTAAGCACTTCTTTACCTTGCCGTGGGATTCACGTGCCACCGATGGAAGTGTATGGCCGGAAGGAGGAGGACTGGTCATCCGGATGGCTGAAGACGAATACCTGATAGCCGGAAGCGGCATCGTGGTCGAATTTAAAAGCAAAGAAGAAGCCGCTTTGAGCACGGCGCAAGCCAAGTTAGGCGAAGACGGATTCGTATTGGAAGGCGAGGGCCGTCAAGCGTCTGCCGCCCGGTGGAAGAATGAAAAACGCATCGGCATCGGCTCGGTAGACGAAGTCAGCGTAAACGAAGACGGGAGCCTGAACTTCATCCGGCGCTATAATGGCGATCAAGATCACCAAGGACGGCACGCACGCATCGGAGTGGACAACTTCCAAATCCTGCATGTGAAGCTATACGAATACCGGTAAAAAAACACAGGGAATGATAAGGAATGACAACACAAGGCAGTTTCTTCAGAAGTATAATAGCACTAAAACTGTAGTTTTAGTGCATTAAAACCAAAGTTTCAGTATATTAAAACTGTCTGAAACTATTATTGGCTCCGGTTGGGCATCCGGTTGCATCGGTTTCCGTAGCCCCGAAACCAGGAAAGCCGGCCTGCAAGCATTACGCTACGCAGGCCGGCTTTCGGCTTTTCTAACCTCTAAAGGAATTTACTCCTCTACCGGTTGGAAATCTTCTTTTCCTACTCCACAAACCGGGCAAACCCAATCTTCGGGCAGGTCTTCGAATGCTGTGCCCGGAGCGATGCCGTTATCGGGATCACCTTTAGCGGGATCGTATTCCCAATCACATACGGTGCAAATGTACTTTTTCATACGTCCAATTGTTTTAAGTTAGCTATAATGTTCTTTTATATGATGGAACAAATATAGGGAAGATTTGTTTATCACCGTTCTTTTAATAACATATTTTTTAATTCTTCCATTCCTTCCGAAGCTCCCTTGCGGATAACATGCACCTTCCTGCCCGAAACAATGGTGACTTCTTTCGGGTCGATAAGGTACACCGGTACACGAGACGGCACATAATTGAGCAGTCCTGCCGCAGGATAGACATTGAGCGAAGTGCCGATAATGACGAATATATCGGCTTGCTCGGCGTATCCGATGGCGGTTTCTATCATCGGCACCGCCTCGCCGAACCACACGATGAACGGACGGAGCTGGGAGCCGTCGGCGGCCAGGTCGCCCATCTTCACTTCCCATTCTTCGGGTTTCAACTCTTTGATGTATGCCGGATTGTTCGGGTCCCGGCTCGATGTAACCTTGGTCAGTTCCCCATGCAGATGAATGACATGGTGGCTTCCTGCCCGTTCGTGCAAGTTGTCGACGTTCTGTGTAATGACCGTCACGTCGAAGTCCTTTTCCAATTCGGCTATCAGCTCATGCCCGCGGTTGGGCTTCACGCGTTGTAGTTCCTTACGCCGCGCGTTATAGAAATCTATTACCAACTTCGGGTTCGCCCGATAGCCTTCGGGTGTAGCCACTTGTTCTACGGGATACTGCTCCCACAACCCTCCAGAGTCGCGGAAAGTACTGATTCCGCTCTCGGCACTCATGCCTGCTCCTGTCAATATAACCAACTTTTTCATACGCAAGTTCCTCCTTCATACGATTAACCATACAAAAATAAGAAAATTTAATCGCTTACAGAAGCTCTTATTCAAATAAAAAAGATACCTTTGCGCCGACTAAAGAAAAACAATATCTTTTAACTCAAAGACTTTATGGATAAATTCAGTTACGCCATTGGCTTAGGCATAGGTCAGAACTTGTGGAGTATGGGCGCCCGCAGCATCGACGTAAACGACTTTGCGCAAGCAATCAAAGATGTATTGGAAGGAAACAAAACGGCTATCACGCATAACGAAGCCCGCGAAATAGTGAATAAGTATTTTGCAGAACTGGAAGAGAAAATGAACGCGGAAAACATCGCGAAAGGAAAAGCGTTCCTCGAAGAAAACAAGAAAAAACCGAACATCGTGACCCTTCCCAGCGGCCTGCAATACGAAGTAATCAAGGAAGGCAATGGCAAAAAGCCAAAAGCCACCGACCGCGTACGGTGCCACTATGAAGGCACTTTGATAGACGGAACATTGTTCGACAGTTCCATCAAGCGGGGCGAACCTGCCGTATTCGGCGTGAACCAAGTGATAAAAGGTTGGGTGGAAGCACTGCAACTGATGTCGGAAGGTGCAAAATGGAAACTCTACATCCCGTCCGACCTTGCTTACGGCGCACAAGGTGCAGGCGAGATGATTCCTCCGCACAGCACGCTCATCTTCGAAGTGGAGCTGATTGAAGTATTATAATTAACGGCACACAGGCGACAAAAGCAGACGTGCACAGTTTTAATTATTTATCTGTGTCCATCAGAAGAAGGAAATATACGTTACCTGTGTGTGTTACGACAGTGCTTAAACTGCTGAACAAGAATTATCAACAACAAATATAAAAACATCAAGCAAATGAAAAAGACTCCTTTTTTAATGGCATTGGCTATCGCTGGAGGCATGGCATCGTGCGCACAAGGACCGAAAGCCAACATGAAAACCGAAGTGGACACCCTCTCATACATGATGGGTGTAAGCAACACACAAGGACTGCAAGACTATGCACTTGGCCGCATGGGGATTGATTCGGCCTATTATGATGATTTCATCCGCGGTATCGAACAAGGCATAAAGACAACGGAAGATAAAGAAAGAGCTTACCTGATGGGTATGCAAATCGGACAACAAGTCAGCGGTCAGATGTTCGATGCCATCAACGGCCAAATTTTTGAAGGTGACTCTGCACAAAGCCTGACGAAAGAAAACTTCCTTGCCGGATTCATCGCTGCAGTGAAAGAACAATCTCTCTTCTCTGCCGACTCTGCCAGCCTGTACGTACGTACTCGCGTAGATGCCATCAAAGAAAAGGCACTTGCCGAGAAATATGCCGACTACAAGAAACAGAACGAAGACTTCCTTGCCACCAACAAGACCAAGGAAGGTGTGAAAGTTACTCCGAGCGGCTTACAATATAAGGTTGTGAAAGAAGGTAACGGCAAAGTACCCGAAAAGACATCGAGAGTGAAAGTACACTACAAAGGCACGTTAATCGACGGTACAGAATTCGATTCGTCTTACAAACGCAAAGAACCGACCAGCTTCCGTGCAGACCAAGTCATCAAAGGATGGACCGAAGCGCTGACCATGATGCCGGTAGGTTCGAAGTGGATTCTCTACATCCCGCAAGAATTGGGCTATGGCTCACGCAACACGGGTAAAATCAAACCCTTCTCTACACTGATTTTTGAAGTAGAACTGGTTGACATTGAAGAGCCTGCTGCCAAGAAGAAATAAAGCAGCCCTCTGTTTTTCACCACAGATTACACAGATTTTTTCATTCATTATATAATCGGTGTAATCTGTGGTATTTTATTTCACTCAGTCTTCATCCCGATAAGCATGTGGTGTCTTTCCAGTCATCCGACGGAAAAACTTGCAGAAGAACGAAGCATTGGGAAAATTCAAGTCATCAGCTATTTGATATACCAGTTTGTCGGTATGGCGCAGTTGTAATTTGGCTTCCTGTACCACCGCAGCATTGACCCAGTCCATCACCGTCCGCCCACTGACCTGCTTGATAAGCGTACTCAGGTAACGTGGACTCAAATACAGTTCATCGGCGTAAAAAGTGATGTTCCGCTCATGTACGGCATATCTGTTAACAAGTTTCAAGAACCGGTTGAATATTTCTTCCTGCCGGGTATGCTCCTGACGCGCCACCGCAGCATCGCGATGATAAAATACTTCTATCTGACGAAACAAAGCAGAAATGAGGCTTCGGACAGTGTCACGCGGAAAAGGTTCGTCGTGCAACACTTCCCAAATCAGGTCCAAAAACACTTCCAGCCGCTTTCGTTCCTTCTCATCCAAATCGACAGCAAAAAAAAGTCCACCTTGCAGATAAGCATGCAACAAAGGCTCTTTTTGCCAACCTTCCATAAAGTCATCAGTAAAGGCCAGCATGGTCACATCCATATTCGCAGGCATTTCCTCAAACTCAAGCACAGCTCCTGGCGAAGACACAATCAGCTGCCCGCCTGAAACCGTCACTTCACGCAAATTAATACGAGCCCGGATATATCCCGACTGGATATAAACAATCCGTCCTTCTGTCAGGCGATAGGGTCTTCCCGGTATCAGAATTGACTCCGCAATCTCGTCCATCCCCTCTACCGAACGCACAAAACCCAGTTCGGGAGTGATGAAACGACTCGCATTACACCGTGTAAAAGGAAAATCGTGTATCTGTTGCAAAGCAAGCAAAAAAAAGTCTTTCTGTTCCATATCCTAAATTTTAAGATAAACCAATGTTCTCTACCTCCTGCAAAGATAATAATTCACAGCAAAAACAGGAGATAGCCAGTACAAAATCAAACAAATAGAACATTTGAAACAAGTAATGGAACTTCTGAATATGAACAGAACAATCTATATTTGCAAAAAGAACCTTAAAAAACGACATGCTTATGATACGAACCTGTTTATTGATGCTGGTGGGATGCTTCTGCCTTTCCTCTTTCGGACAGGTGACCCTGGACGAGTGCCGGGCTGCCGCACAACAAAACTATCCGCTGGCAAGGCAATACGACCTGCTCCGCCTGTCAGAACAATACACACTTGACAATGCAACCCGCGGCAACCTGCCCCAAGTCAGCCTCAGTGGAAAAGTATCCTACCAAAGCGAAGCCACCACTTTCCCGTTCGACATCCCCGGCATCGGCATGAAGGGATTGCCCAAAGACCAATATCAAATACAGTTGGAAGTAACACAAAACATCTGGGACGGAGGCAACATCCGAGCCAGAAAGGAACAAGTCAAAACCGAAACCGAAGAAAGCAGGAGGCAATTGAACGTCACGATGTACGCCCTGAATGAACAGGTAAACCAAGTATTCTTCGGCATCCTGCTGATAGACGAACAACTGGAACAGAACCACCTGCTTGAAGAAGACCTGCAACGCAACCTGAAAAACATACGTGCTTATCGTGACAACGGCATAGCCAACGATGCCGATGTAGATGCCGTGCAGGTAGAAATCCTCAACACTCGTCAGCAACGGACACAGCTCACCGCCAACCGCACCGCCTACCTGCGCATGCTTTCGCTGCTCACCGGCAAGCCTTTGGACGAACAAACCCAGCTGATACGCCCTGTCTCCCCCGATGACAAGACTGCTTTCCGTATCGCCCGGCCGGAGCTGGACCTGTATAATGCACAAGTACAAAGCCTCGAAGTGGAACGTCACAACCTGCAAGCAGGCTATATGCCCCGCATCGGACTCTTCGCACAAGGCGCATACGGCAATCCTGGACTGGACTTTCTGAAAGACCAATTCCGGGCATATTACATCGTAGGAGCACGTCTCACGTGGAACTTCGGTAACTTGTATACCCTGAAAAACGACAAACGGAAGCTGGATACCCGCCGCTTGCAGATAGAAAGCAACCGCGACCTGTTCCTCTTCAATACCCGACTGCAACTGGCTGAACAAGACGGCATCCTGCTTGCACTCCAGAAACAGATGAAAGACGATGACGAAATCATCCGCTTGCGCAGCAACATCCGGCAATCTGCTGAAGCCAAAGTAGCCAACGGCACGCTAAGCGTGACTGAAATGTTACGCGAAGTAACCGCTGAAAGCCTTGCCCGACAAGCCAAAGCGTTACACGAAATCCAACTGCTGATGCACCAATACCAGCAACAGCACCTTACCAACAACCAACCGACCATAAACCCATAACCTCAAACGTATGAAAACTTATTCTTTATTTTTTGCCTCACTGACAAGCATACTGCTGGCATCCTGCCATCCGGACATCGACTTCGATGCGACAGGCACCTTTGAAGCCACTGAGATTATCGTGTCTGCCGAAAGCAACGGCAAACTGTTCCGTCTGGATGCAGAAGAAGGTGTCCGGCTGAAACAAGGAGAAGAAGTAGGGCTGACCGACACTGTCCAGCTCTATCTGAAAAAACTGCAACTTCAGGCAAATATGAAGTCGGTAGACAACCAGCGACCCGACATCCGCAAACAGATAGCTGCCCTGCAAGAACAACTTGCCACAGCACAACGCGAACGGGCACGCGTAGAGAACCTGTTAAAAGCAAATGCAGCCAACCGCAAGCAACTGGACGACTGGGAATCGCAGATAGCCGTATTGGAAAGCCAACTCGAAGCCCAACGCTCTACCTTATATAATAGTACAGCCAGTTTGAACGAACAGAGTTCTTCAGTCGCCATCCAAATGGCGCAGATAGAAGACCAACTGCAGAAATGTCACATTGTGGCTCCTATCAACGGTACCGTCCTTGCCAAATATGCCGAACCAGGCGAACTGGCATCGGTAGGAAAGCCACTGTTCAAAATTGCCGATACCGAACACATCTTCCTGCGCGCTTACATCACATCTACACAACTTGCATCGGTCCGTATTGGAATGGAAGCAAAAGTATATGCCGATTTCGGCGACGACAACCTGAAAACTTATGCCGGTATCGTGAGCTGGATAGCCGACGAGGCAGAGTTCACCCCCAAAACTATCCTGACCGATGATGAACGTGCCAATCAGGTATATGCCGTAAAGATAGCTGTCCGCAATGACGGTATCATCAAACTGGGCATGTATGGCAAAGTAAAATTCCAAACCGATGAAAGTGATTGAAGTCAAAGGCATCAGCAAATACTACGGAAAGACAAAAGCCCTCCACGAAGTGTCTTTTGAGATAGGACAAGGTGAACTGTTCGGACTGATTGGTCCCGACGGTTCAGGGAAAAGCACGTTATTCCGCATCCTGACTACACTTCTGAATGCGGATACAGGCACAGCATCGGTGATGGGTTACGATGTACGAAAAGAATATAAAGAGATACGGAAGCGTATAGGATATATGCCTGGACGTTTCTCCTTGTATCAAGACCTGACGGTAGAAGAAAACCTGGATTTCTTCGCCACCGTTTTCCAGACTACCGTAAAAGCCCATTACGGACAAATAAAAGACATTTACGAACAAATAGCTCCCTTCGCCAACCGACGGGCAGGAGCCCTTTCGGGAGGAATGAAACAAAAACTCGCTCTCTGCTGTGCATTGGTGCATTCACCGGAAATACTTTTCCTGGACGAACCGACAACAGGAGTCGACCCCGTATCACGTAAAGAATTCTGGCAGATACTGGCTAAGCTCCGTGCGCAAGGGATGACCATCGTGGTCTCGACTCCCTTTATGGACGAAGCCAGACGTTGTAACCGGATTGCCTTTTTACAAGAAGGAAATGTACGGGGCATCGATACCCCAGCAGTCATTCTCGACCGTTTCCGCAACATCTTATGCCCGCCCGGCCTGCAACGCGATATAGATAATACCGAAACCGGAACCATCATCCGCGTCAACGGACTAGTAAAACAGTTCGGCAATTTTACGGCAGTCGACCACATCTCGTTTGAAGTGAAAAGCGGAGAGATATTCGGCTTCCTAGGAGCCAACGGAGCCGGCAAGACCACTGCCATGCGCATCCTTTGCGGACTGAGCCTGCCTACCGGAGGAAATGCTGAAGTTATGGGCTTCGACGTATACACGCAGAGCGAAGAAATCAAACGGCGCATCGGATATATGAGCCAGAAATTCTCACTCTACGAAGACTTGAACGTATGGGAAAACGTGCGTCTCTTTGCCGGAATCTACGGTGTACCCGACAAGGAAATACCGCCTCGCGCCGAGGAGATGCTTCATCGCATTGGACTGTATGAAAGTCGCCACACCTTGGTACGCGAGCTTCCCTTGGGTTGGAAACAACGACTGGCATTCTCTGTAGCTATTTTCCATCGCCCCCAGCTGGTATTCCTTGACGAACCTACCGGAGGCGTAGACCCTGCCACTCGCCGCCAGTTCTGGGAACTAATTTACCAGGCTGCACACCAAGGCATCACGGTATTCGTCACCACACACTATATGGACGAAGCAGAATATTGCGACCGCATCTCGATGATGGTAGACGGACGCATCCGAGCACTCGACACACCGGCAAAATTAAAAGAGATGTTCAATGCCAAGGATATGGATGAAGTGTTCCGACTCCTGGCACGCGAAGCGAAACGAAACGGGAACTGACAGCTCATCATAGAGGAACCGAAGCACACAGAGACTTTAATTTTTCCTCTATGGTAAAAAAAGAAACATACGACTATGAAACAATTTATCGCCTTTATCCGGAAAGAGTTCTGTCACATCCTGCGCGACCGGCGCACGATGCTGATACTGATAGGAATGCCCATCGTACAGATTATCCTTTTCGGCTTTGCTATCTCTACCGAAGTACGCAATGTAGAGACCGCCGTACTGATGCCTTCTAGCGATGCAGAAGTGCAACGTATAGTCGAGCGGCTGGATGCCAGCGAATACTTCCATGTAAAATACATCGTACATTCGCCCGATGAAATAGACCGGTTGTTTAAACGGAACCGGATAGAACTGGCAGTAGTTTTCCCTTCCGACCTGAATCGCTTGCGTATGGATGCAGAAGATATCCAGCTAATAGCCGATGCCACGGATCCCAACCTTGCCGTCACACGGAGCACGTATGCCAATGGAATCCTGCATACCGCCCTAAATGCCATCAAACGGACCGGAACAAAAGCAGATGCTTCCCCCAGCCTCATCGTATCGGGCAAGCTGCTCTATAATCCACAAATGAAAAGTGCCTACAACTTCGTACCAGGCGTAATGGGGCTTATCCTGATGCTGATATGTGCGATGATGACCTCCATTTCCATTGTACGCGAAAAAGAAACCGGAACGATGGAAGTCTTGCTTGTCTCTCCCGTCAATCCGTTGTTTGTCATCCTCTCGAAAGCAGTACCCTATTTCGTCTTGTCCCTTATCAACCTGACCACCATTCTGCTGCTCTCGGTATTTGTACTCCAGGTTCCCATTGCAGGCAATCTGTTCAGCCTGCTGAGTGTATCCCTGCTGTTCATCTTCGTCTCGCTGGCATTAGGATTGCTCGTGTCGTGCCTTGTCCGGACACAGGTAGCAGCCATGCTTGTATCAGGCATGGTGATGCTGATTCCCACCATCATCCTGTCGGGCATCATCTTTCCCATCGAAAGTATGCCGGGTATTCTGCAAGCCCTCTCCTGTCTCATTCCGGCACGCTGGTACGTCGACCTGGTACGAAAACTCATGATAGAAGGTGTACCCCTTGCCTACGTCTGGCACGAAGTAACCGTCCTGCTGGTAATGGCCATCGCCCTGATAGGCATCACTGCCCGCAAATTCAAGAACCGTTTAGAATGAAAGCCTATGACACTACGCTACCTGATAGAAAAAGAGTTCAAGCAACTGGCACGCAACAGTTTCCTGCCACGTCTCATTCTGCTTTTCCCATGCATGATGATGCTGATTATACCATGGGCTGCCACCCTGGAAATAGAAGACCTGCGCATTGTGATTATCGACAACGACCATAGCCCTTCTTCCGAACGTCTGGTACACCGAATCGAAGCATCACCTTATTTTAAGCTGACCGGACTGCCCGACACGTATCGTGACGGACTGGAAGCCATCGAGAAAGACCGTGCCGACATGCTGTTGGAAATACCTCGTGGTTTTGAAAAAGAACAAGTGAACGGCAGACCTGCCTCAGCACTGGTTGCCGTCAATGCCGTCAACGGGACTAAAGGTGGATTGGGCAGTTCGTATTTAAACCAGATTCTTGCACCTGCCGGAAACACTTCCATACGCTACCTGTTCAATCCACACCTTGAATACAAGAATTACATGGTTCCGGCACTGATGACCATGTTGCTCGTACTGCTCTGCGGATTTCTTCCGGCACTGAACGTTGTAGGCGAAAAAGAAGCCGGTACCATCGAGCAAATCAATGTCACTCCCGTAAGCCGATTCACTTTCATACTCAGTAAGTTATTACCCTATTGGCTTATCGGATTCATCGTTCTCAACCTTTGTATGTTGTTGGCATGGCTGGTATACGGACTTACTCCTTCGGGGAATATCTTTTGCATCTACATTGCCACCATCGTATTTACCTTCGTGGTGTCTGGTTTAGGACTGGTCATTTCCAATTATTCAGCCACCATGCAACAAGCCATGTTTGTCATGTGGTTCTGTATGCTGATATTCATTCTGATGAGCGGATTGTTTACCCCCATCAGCAGCATGCCCCAGTGGGCACAATGCATCACCTACGCCAATCCATTGCGTTATTTTATGGAAATCATGCGCATGGTGTACCTGAAAGGAAGCAGTCTCACCGATATTCTGCCGCAGCTGGGTACACTTGCCATTTTTGCCACTGTGCTTTATCTGTGGGCCATTGTAAGTTATAAAAAGCAACAATAACCCCGAAATCAGAAACACAGAGCGGAAACAAACGCAAAAGAATCCTGATAGAATATTAATATGAATGTCCTTTAGCCGACAAGGAGTCCTCATTTTATTGGAAGATTTAAGACAGGCTCTTAACCTGAACAAAATTAAACAAGCCCTAAGAAGCTGTTTTGAATTTCTCCAAAAAGTTTTTCTTGGCTTGATGTATCTGTTTTCGTGTGTGCTTTGGGCGATTTTTTGGTCCTTTTCGCTCCTGTTCTTCGTCA
>NZ_NFJA01000064.1:0-21619 GCF_002159615.1 Bacteroides sp. An279 | reverse complement strand
TCGCGGTTGAATATATACTGCATCCGCCTACGAATATATACTGCATCGGCAAACGCAGTACTACTGCATTTTCAACTCAGTCGAATTGGCTAATTGCGGACATTCATTATATTTTAAGGTATCTGAAAACCTTATCGCCTCATCAACTAAAAAACAATACAAAACTAAGAAGATTTTCCGCGCTTTCCATACCCTCCCTTTCTTTTTGCACAAATATCAAGGTTTCTGTATAATATTCCATGTAGCTGTATGCTGGAAAACACTACTTTTGCACTACAAACACATAGACAACATCAAATATTGACCAATTATGAAGAAATACATTTGGGCAGTCATCTGCTTCATAGTTTGCCATGTCCTGCCTGCCAAAGCACAGTATGCTGGCAGCTATCCGATGCCCGACGGGTCGGGGACATTAAGACTGGGCATAACCGGAAACGGACAAGACAGATGGCTAAAAACAAACGATACACTGATGAAAGAGAGCCTCATCATCCGGCACATCCTTCTGAAAGACACGCAAGGCTTCATCCTGGAAGTAACGAACCATTCTTTGCCCGACAGCGTCAGGCTGGTATGGGCATTGGGAGGTTTCGACTCGCCCACCCCTTCCACCGATATCGCTCCGGAAACCTGCCGCGACAATATATTTAATATAGAAGGTCACCAAATAACCGTCTATCATGGAAAAATAATGCATCTGCGGGTGACTCAAGCACTCGTACCTCCACATATCGAAGTCCGCCTGTGCGACGGGAACCAGCAAGAAACGCCGATGACACTTTTCACGTCTGGGAAAAAGACAGATGCGCCCGTATTTTGCGGTACAAGCTATATTCCGCAGGGAGAAACCGTATACTTCTGCCTCTACAAACCGAACCGACAGGCTGACTACGCCTATTACATGCTACCCGAACTTGTACAATCTTTAAAACACCGGCCATGAAAATACTGATTCACATTCTGTTTGCCCTGCTAGGCTGCAGCCACCTGTCTGCCGCCATTTACAATGTAAAAGATTTCGGAGCCACTGGAGACGGAACTCATATCGATTCCGAAGCCATCAACCGTGCTATCCGAAAAGCTGCTTCCGGAGGAGGAGGAACAGTCTATGTACCGGCAGGCGAATATGCCTGTTATTCCATCCGGCTGGCAAGCCATATCCATTTATACTTGGAACAAGGAGCCACACTCATAGGAGCTTTCCCGACACCGACCGGAAAATACGACTCAGCCGAGCCAAACAGCCATGATACATATCAAGACTTCGGACACAGCCATTGGCAAAACTCGCTCATCTGGGGCATCGGACTGGAAGACATTACCATCAGCGGTCCCGGTACCATCTACGGCAAAGGGCTGACACGTGAAGAAAGCCGGCTGGACGGTGTAGGCAACAAGGCTATCAGCCTGAAAGACTGCAAGAATGTAACCTTAAAAGACCTGAATATGTTCCAGTGCGGACATTTCGCCCTGCTGGCTACCGGGGTGGACAACCTGACCATCACCAACCTGAAAGTGGATACAAACCGCGATGGATTCGATATAGACTGCTGTCGGAACGTACGCATCCTGGCTTGTAGTGTCAATACCCCTTGGGATGATGCCATCGTACTGAAGGCTTCGTATGCCTTGGGCACTTTCAGAGATACCGAAAACGTCACCATCTCCGACTGCTATGTCAGTGGCTACGACCGCGGTTCGATGCTGGATGCTTCGTGGCAATTGGACGAGCCTCAAGCTCCCGACCATGGCTACCGTACAGGCCGCATCAAGATAGGAACCGAATCAAGCGGAGGATTCAAGAACATAGCCATTACCAATTGTATCTTCGAACATTGCCGGGGACTGGCTTTAGAAAGTGTAGACGGAGGTCGTTTGGAAGACATTGTTATCAGCAACATCACTTTGCGCAACATCGTCAATGCCGGCATTTTCTTACGCCTGGGAGCACGGATGCGGAGTCCTGAAGGGACGCCTGTAGGGAGTATGAAACGCATCCGCATCAGCCATGTCAATGCTTACAACGTCGACTCACGCTATGCTTCCATTATTAGCGGAGTACCCGGTGCCATTATCGAAGACGTAAGCCTAAGCGATATACACCTTTATTATAAAGGAGGATATACTCAAGCAGACGCAGTCAACCCTGTACCCGAAGCCGAAAAAGCCTACCCTGAACCTTGGATGTTCGGTACTGTTCCGGCAAAAGGATTTTACATCCGTCATGCACGCGACATTTTTTTCGACCAAGTCAGCTTCCACTTCGAACAACCCGACGAACGTCCGCTGTTCGTAACCGATGATGCAGAAAACATCCATTACGAAAATATCCGGGTAAACGGAAAGAAAATAAATCAATAATCGTCATTTAATTAAAAACCAATAACACAAACAAAGACATGAAAACACAAAACAAATGGCTGCTGCCGATAGCCCTCTGTTGTACCTGCATGGCAGGAACGGCACAGCCTCGTTACGATTTCGAACACATGCAACGCGAAAAACTGGGACGTGGTGTAGTGGCCATCCGTCAAAATGTCAATCAGGTAGCTCTATCATGGAGATACTTGTCTTCCGACCCCATCGAAACAGCTTTCAATCTGTATCGCAACGGAACAAAGATAGCCACCGTTCCAGCTGGAACAGGTACATTCTATACCGATTCGTATCAAGGAAAGCAGGCAGCTGTCTATACCGTAAAGCCTCTCGTCAATGGAAAAGAAGCAGAAGGCAGCTCGTATACCCTGCCGGCAAATGCACCTGCAGGCTACATCAACATCCCGCTCGACCATCCTGCCGACGGAGTGACTCCAGCCGGAGATACTTACACTTATAGTCCGAACGATGCTTCCATCGGCGATGTAGACGGAGACGGAAACTACGAAATTATCTTGAAATGGGATCCATCAAATGCACATGACAATGCACATGACGGATACACGGGTAATGTCTATTTCGATTGCTACCGCCTGACGGGCGAAAAGCTGTGGCGCATAGACTTGGGCAAGAACATCCGTGCCGGCGCACACTATACCCAATTCATGGTGTACGACCTGAATGGTGACGGACGTGCTGAAGTGGTAATGAAGACTTCTGACGGAACGATAGACGGAAAAGGGAATGTGATAGGCAATGCCAATGCGGACTACCGCGAACCGGGTGACCCACAAGCCCCACGAGGAGGCGATTTCTCGCCCAATGACCCTCGAAGCAAACGGAATGCAGGTGCACCTCCCCGCAATCAGGGACGTATCCTGACCGGAAACGAATACCTCACTGTATTCAGCGGACTGACTGGCGAGGCTTTGAAAACCATCGATTACGTTCCTGCCCGAGGCAACCTGCAAGACTGGGGCGATACACGTGCCAACCGGAGCGACCGCTATCTGGCATGTATCGCTTATCTGGACGGAAAGCACCCCAGCGTAGTGATGTGCCGCGGCTATTACACACGCGTCACACTGACTGCTTTCGACTGGGATGGAAAGGAACTGAAGCAACGCTGGATGTTCGACAGTTACCAACCCGGCTGGGATGATTACTCCGGACAAGGGAACCACAACCTGCGGGTAGCCGATGTGGACGGAGATGGATGCGATGAAATCATTTATGGCTCATGCACCATCGACCATGATGGAAAAGGACTGTACTCTACCCATTTGGGACACGGCGATGCCTTGCACCTGACACAGTTCGATCCGTCAAATCCCAGACTACAAGTATGGGCATGTCACGAAAACCGCAAAGACGGTTCTACATTCCGCGATGCAGCTACAGGCGAAATCCTGTTCCAGATACCAGACAAATCAGATGTAGGACGTTGTATGGCAGCCGACATCGATCCCACGAACTATGGTGTGGAAATGTGGTCGCTGGCATCAGGCGGCATCCGGAACTTCAAAGGAGAGACAGTGGTTCCTGGACGTGTTCCCGGACTATCCTATAACATGGCTGTATGGTGGGACGGTGATCTGCTACGCGAACTACTGGACAAGAATCGAATCAGTAAGTACGACTGGGAAAACAAACGCTGTAACATCATCGCAACTTTCGATGGATGCGATTCGAACAACGGTACCAAGTCTACCCCCTGCCTGCAAGGAGACATCATAGGAGACTGGCGCGAAGAAGTATTGCTCCGTACCACCGACAACAAATCCTTACGGCTCTATGTCACGACAATACCCACGTCTTACCGTTTCCATCCGTTTACAGAAGACCCGATATACCGTATCAGCATCGCTACCGAAAATGTAGCTTATAACCAACCGACACAACCTGGTTTCTACATCGGTCCTGATTTGAAAAAAGGCATATTCAGAGGATTTGACTTCGATCATTCAAAATAAAACATAGAAAAACATGAACGCATTTACACGAAACACCGCATTACTGGCATGCCTCTTCCTGGGAGGCATTGCCTCTGCACAAGAAAACGGGCAACCGGTCAATGATTCAAACACTCCTTTACACCTGCTCAAACCCGCCTATCGGGTAGGCTATGGAGTCGTCTCCGCCGATGATATCAAACAGGACATGGACCGCGTTTTACGTTACCTGCAAGGAAACACGCCCACTCACGTGACAGATAGCCGCACAGGCGAACGCATCACCGACTATGCACGGATAGACCGACATGCCCAACTGGAACGCGGAGCCTTCCGTCTTGCCAGCTACGAATGGGGAGTAACTTATTCCGCCATGCAAGCTGCTTACGAGGCAACCGGCGACAAAGCTTATCAAGACTATGTATACGAACGGTTCAGGTTTCTTGCCGAAGTGGCACCTTACTTCCGGAAAGCATACGAAAAAGAAGGGGACATCGACCCACAGATGCGCCAAATCTTAATGCCCAAGGCACTGGATGACGCAGGAGCCGTATGTGCCGCCATGCTCAAAGCGCAGCTGAAAGGTGCCAAGCTGCCCGTAGATGACTTGATTGACAATTATTTCGACTTTATCATCAACAAGGAATACAGGCTGGACGATGGAACCTTTGCCCGCAACCGTCCTTATCACAATAGCGTATGGCTGGACGATATGTTCATGGGTATCCCTGCCGTTGCACTCATGGGAAGCTATGATGAAAGCAAACGCCAGACATATTATGATGAAGCAGTCAAACAAATCCGCCAGTTTGCCGACCGTATGTTCGTATCCGAAAAAGGCTTGTTCCGCCACGGCTGGGTAGAAGGCATGACAGACCATCCGGCATTCCACTGGGGACGTGCCAATGGATGGGCAATTCTGACAATGTGCGAAGTGCTTGACGTCCTGCCCGAAAACTACGAAGGACGCGAAGACATTCTGAATCTGCTCCGTGCCCATGTACGCGGACTTGCCGCCTGCCAAAGCAAAGACGGATTCTGGCATCAACTACTCGACCGCAACGATTCGTATCTGGAAACATCCGCTACTGCCCTCTATGTATATTGCATGGCACATGCCATCAATAAAGGCTGGATTGATGCCATGGCTTACGGACCGGTAGTACAACTGGGATGGCACGCCGTATCATCTGCCATTAACGAAAAAGGTGAAGTAGAAGGAGTATGCGTAGGTACCGGTATGGGATTTGACCCGGCATTCTATTATTACCGGCCGGTTAATGTGTATGCCGCTCACGGATATGGACCGGTTATATGGGCTGGTGCCGAAATGATTTGCTTGCTGAAACAGCAACATCCCCGTTCCAACGACAGTGCCGTATTGTTTTACCGCACCCCACAGCAGACCGAGGAACCTATTTTCAATGAGGAATAAAAAATGAAGAACGAAGAATAAAAAATAAGCCACAAACCTATTCTTTATTCTTCGTTCTTCATTTTTCATTGAATCAGTCCATGTGGAAGACTTCCTTCAAAGGCACAGATACAGGCGAATTATCCGGATTCACTTCCATAATATCTGCCATATAGTCCCACCATTTCTGCACAATTTCCTGTGCGCCCAAATCTTGCGAACCAGCTTCACCTTCCGTCTTCTGAAACGCAAAAAGAATATTAGTTTCCTTATCCCAGTAAATGGAATAATCGAACACACCGTTTTTCGCCAGCAATTCTTTCATTTCGGGCCAAATGGCAGCATGGCGTTTTTCATACTCAGCCTCACATCCAGGCTTCAAATACATCTTAAAAGCTTCTCTTTTCATGGTTCTTCGTTTTTAAGGCTCCTCACCACAGAAGACACAGAGTCACACAGAAGAATTATATATTTACTATTTCCCGATTGACGAAATACGTTTCATTTCAAAATAGGAAATTGTCAAATTGTAAATTGAAAAGCCTCTGTGTGCCTCTGTATTCTCTGTGGTGAAACACACCATTATTAATTGTTAATTATTAATCATTTCAAGTATTCTTTCAATGCACAATCAGTCTGTTGTAACCCCTCGGCTATGCTCTTCGCATTCAGGCGCGCACCTTTAAGCGAAGTGTGCGTATGGTCTTTACAGAAATAAGGCATCACTTCTTTCAATCCTTTTTCGTAACCTAACTTTTGCAATTTATCTCCCGTTATCTTATTCAGGTCAATGAAATAGGCACCGGCTCTTTCAGCTGCCTCACGGGTCCATTTACCGAATGAAGAAGCATTGCTTTGGATTTTTCCATTATCCCACATATTACGGGGCGTATGGCTCAACACAACCGGGATGGCTCCTTTCTCCTTGGCATCCATGATAAACTTACGGAGATACCACCCGAAGGTATAAACTACATTATATTGCTTGGTAGCTTCCATCAAGAAAACCTTACTTTCATCGCCAGCTCCAGGCAGTTCGGCACGTGCCTTTCCGGTATGAATGTCACCTGCATCGTTATGTCCAAACTGAATCAAGACGAAATCACCGGGTTGGAGAGCATTGTACACCTTGTCCCAGCGTCCTTCTTCCAGATATGTACGTGCACTGCGCCCGGCTTTGGCACAATTTTCTACCGTAATACGGTCTAAATCGAACAATTCAGCAATCACGCTTCCCCAACCCCATTGTCCATCGGGATCCTCATCCTGATTGCGCACCGTGCTGTCGCCTACGGTAAACAATACCGGACATCCTTCCTTACGGCTTGCACCTGTCACCGTATCTTTTTCTACCGGTTTCAAATACTTGGCAAGCTCCAGTCCCTTGCAGGCACGGATACCTTCGGCAGCAGACGCTGCGTTTACGCGTGCCCCGAAGGTGCTGGTATGAATACGGTCCAGATAGAACATCGTCTTCACCTTTTCCTTACCGAACTTCTCAAACTTACGGGCAGATATTTCATTCAGGTCGATAAAGGGTACGTGCTCTTTCTTTGCCACCTGTTTTGCCCACAACCCGAAAGTCTTATTTACACGCGTAATAATGGTACTGTCGGCATCTTCCCACGCATTGCGCGGAGTAAGTGAGAACAAGATGGGATGAGCACCCTTCGCTTTCGTCTCACGGATAAACCGGCGCATGTACTCACCATAGGTATAAACAGTTTCTTTTTCACCAGTTTCCTTGATAGTCACATTCAGTGTGTCCTTCCCTATGCCCGGAATTGATGCACGGGCACGCCCGCTATCGTACGGACCATTGTCATTATGCCCCAGTTCGATAATGACCCAGTCGCCTTTACGCACACCTTTCAATACGTCTTTCCACAACTTGGTATAAAAGGTACGGCTACTGGTTCCACCCAAGGCATGGTTCTCTACCGTAATCTTGTTTTCATCAAAATACTCGTGGGCAAAATATCCCCAGCCCCACTGGCCGTTATTCCCATTACCCAAAGTACCGGTACGCATAGTCGAGTTTCCCACAAGAAACAATACCGGATTGTCTCCCTTCCGGCTGGACCCGGCAACGGGACGCACGGTATTTGCCTTGTTCAAGCTGTCCAAGGTAAGGTCGGTCACCTGATTGACATCTTTCATCGGAGCTGCCACTTGATTTTGGGCAGATACAGACATACCCGCTATCCCCAGCAGGCACGCCATGACGCTTTGCAGCATTTGTCTTTTCATACGTGTTTTTTTATTTTCAAAATTAGGAAAAATATACCATCCTCTACATAGATAATCATGCAAAATCCTATAAAATCGTGTACATCCAAGTTCCCGGATATCCCAAACGGCAACAAATCCCGGTGTACCGACGGATGAGGAGGTTTACTTTTGTCTGTACACCGGGATATCGTTCTCCAGGCAATCTGCTATACGAACATCAGATTATCAATCGAACATCCGACGCACCTGTATGCCCCATGCCCTGCAACTATTATCACACCTCCACGCATATAGTTGCGTGGCAAGGCTCAATTATTTCCGCAACAACACATCGTAAGAGACACCATTCTCGTGCAATCCTTCCACATGATGTATCCGGTTGACGAACTGGCGCACGGTGTCTACTTTTACTTGCTCGATAAAGACATCCCGGATAGGCTCTTCGGCCTCACCTTTCAATTCGTAGATGGCATCCGCTGACTTGCAATGCACGTTTTTCATATAAATTCCCCGTATACGGGTCAGCTTCCGCTCATACGTGGGCACCAGGTCTTTCCACTGGTAAAGCACATCGGTATCTATTTCGAAAGCACGCAACATATCGCCCGCCTCAATGTTTTCCAGGTAGATGTTTTCAATAAAGCCTCCTCTGCGGTGATTGGTTTTCAAGAAGAACAGCCTGAGCACCTTTTCGGGCACTGTGCAATCGTGCATGTAAATATTCCGCACTCCACCCGACATCTCGCTTCCGATACCTAGCAGCACATGCCCTTTGCGGATGGCACAATGACGGACCACAATATTCTCGCATGGAGTATGCAGGCGCCAGGCATCCTGATTACGTCCCGACTTGATGACCACGGCATCATCTCCCTGGTCGAAGGTACAATGTTCTACCAGAAAATTACGGCTCATCTCGAAGTCGATACCATCATTGTTATGTCCGTGTGCCTGAACATCGAGGTTACGCACCACACCGCTGTTGCACAGATACAGGTGAATGGTCCAAAATGGGCTTTGCCGGATCTTGAACCCGTCCAGCAACACATGGTTACAACGGTTGAAATGAATCAGGTGCGGACGCAGGTTATTTTCACCCTGTGCCATTTGACGTTGCTCTACCGGTACATCCGTAGAGCCCATGGAATACAGCTGTGCCAATGCATGCAGGTGAGCCTGCGGACGCTTGAACCATACCCGCCACGTATCCATCTTGGGTGCCAGTGTACCGCTCCCCGTAATAGCTACATTTTCACACCCGAAAGCATATACCAAGGGAGAATAATTATAACACTCCAGCCCTTCCCACGAAGTCATCACCGCCGGAAGATAATCGGCTGGATTGTCACTAAAACGCAATACCGCACCTTCCTGCAAATGCAGGTTGACATTACTTTTTAAATGAATAGGACCTGTCAGCCATTCCCCCTCAGGCACTACTACCCTGCCCCCTCCGGCACGGTTACATGCTTCTATTGCCTTTGCTATAGCACGGGTATTTATCTTCTCTCCTCCCTCTACAGCCCCATACCGGGTTATCACAAAATCTTTTTCGGGAAATGAACACAACGTGACCGAATCCATCGGGAAAGGTGCTTCCACCGGCACCCTTTCGTAGATACGCTCTGTAGCCATCACCGCCACAAAGGGTAAGGCACACAGACAAGTCAAAATCAAGTTTCTTTTTTTCATAATGCATTTATTGTTTATTTATGCCAATCTGGAGTTAAAAAAGAGTTAGAGACATTATCGCCCGCCAGACGGACTGGAAGTCAGAAGCCAATATTTTTTGTATCGGTTTCAGAAACTGGGACACCTTGTATCTCTCAGAAACTGTTTTGAATTTATGTGAACAGTTTCTTAGTTATTGCGGAATCACCTCCTGCATATAAATAGCATCCAGGCTCCACGAAGCTGCATCGTTGGTACTGATGGAGGTATCTTCATCCAGCGGAACAGGAGCTTCGGGAGGTGACACTCTCTTGATTTCCAGCACTGGGGAAAGCTTTTGTTTCTTCCTGCTCCACAGGTCTTCCCATGCCTCAGCAGCCAGCTTCGGGTCATACAGGTGCCAGGCAGCATATGCTGTCAGCCGGCAAATACGGAAATGATTATACTGCTTAAAGTCGCGCGCATGCTCCAGCCATACCCGGTTAAACTCAGGTATCTCAATCATGTCCTGCATCTCGTTCATAATTTCGAAACCTCCCATAATGGTCATCAAGTGATTGGTGTTTTTCAGCGTCGGGTCTCCTTCGTACGTAATAACTCCGGTAGCGGGGTCGAAGCCCAATGCTTTGTTACCGGTAAACATACCGTTAGGGAGCGAAGCAATGCTTTTCATACCCGTCACAATCTTATCCCGATAGGCCACGTTACGGGTCCGTTCCCACTCTGTCATCCAATTGCCCGCATAAGCAAGCCAGTCGGGACCAATGCGCAAACGTGCCGGAGCCGAACAAGGGAACATGCTGCGCGGCTCAGCCAACCGCATCGGGTCGAGAGTATAAAGTTTCTGCTCGGTATCTTTTACTTCACTCATCAGATCACCGCTCCGTTCATCGGTTGTCAGATAATAATAAAAACGGTTCCATGCAGCCTGGCTAATACGTGCTTCTTTGGCTCCACATCCCCAATGGCTGACATTATGACGGCTTCCCAATCCAGCATTCGGACCGATGTGATACACATCCACTTCGGTTGTATGACGAGTCATTGCCTCAGCCATCTTCCATATATCATACTTGCCTGTACGCAGGAAACTATACCACAACCACATATTGGAGGCCAGTTCGGTATTATCCCATGCAAAACCGCCCACATCGTAACGCCACGTATGGCGGACCGCATCATAAGCATGCATAAAGTCGCCATAATTCCAGAAGCCATACCATTTGTGCTGCTCGATGGCATGGTGATAAAAACGAAGATAAGACTCCAGGCGGTCTTCTACCATGCTGCGTGCCGGCGTGCTCCTGTCTGGCAACGACCAAATGCCGAAAGCCCGGCAAGCGTGCAGATATTCTGGCGTACAAAGTAACGGAGCAGCTTGTGCCAACAGATGTGCCTTGTCAGCTATGCCCTTCTTTCCCGGATAAGCCGGTTGCAGAACCAGTGTAAGCGTATGCGTACGGGCTATGCCGTAAGGAGTACTCATCCCCTCCTGTACATCTTCATAACTGGCGTTCAAATCATGTGCCACCTTATCGTAATGCCGCAAGTCCATGGCTTCGGCTTCCGGACTCCACAACCATGCTATCAGCGATGCCTCGGAAGAACGGGCATGCTGTACTTCTAGCGAAGCCGGATAAGCCTGCCAGAAATCTTGCAGGCATACACCAAGTCCTCCGCTAACATCACCAGCAAAAGCATATCCCTCTGCACGTGTACCAGTAAAGGTGCCTATCCACGGACGGTCTGCCAATGCCCTTTTGCGGATAGAAAAAGCATTGTCACTGAGTTGAGACAAACGGTAATTATCCCATGCCGCCCAATGGTCTATCAAGGTACGGTTTTTTTCATCAAACTCTTCATAAGCAGGAATCCGCTTGCCCTCCATCTGCTGTTGTTGCAACGTATCATTACCTGCCAAAGTCAATACCCTTCTTCCTACCAAAGGCTGTACCGGCTCCGACCATACTCCCCCATCGGCACAGGCAAAAGCAATGTGACGGTTGTATAGCTCCTCACGCATGGGCACACTGAAACGCACACCCAGCGAACGGATAAAATCCTTATCCTGGTCTCCATCGAATACAAAAGAGTGTACCATGCGTATCTGCTCGCTACCTGCATAGAAATACAGGCGCAAAACGAAAGGCAACCATTCCCGTTCTTCATTCCGAAGCATTCCTTCCAACTTAACGGTAGCACGGACATTGCCTACCCGTTCTACCATCGTCCGACAAAGTTTGGTAGCGAACCGATGGACATGAAATTCGTCCGAGTCTTCTCCTGAAGGCTTATCTTGTACCGATGCTATCAAGTCTGCCTTTCCGCCTACTTTCACCTTGCCATAAAATAAGCTGTCAATAAAAAAAGCACCCGAACGTGGTATATAAGCGGTAATAACTCCTGTAGACACCTTCACTCCGTGAACACTCTCTTCTACCTGCAAAGCTGTATCCGATGCATCTGCCTCTTTGGCAGAAACCGGAACTACCTGCAAGCCGGAAGTATTGCTCGGAACTACTGCTGCCATACCCGCCCACTTTACCGAACCATCGGGCCAATAGGCTGTAGTCCATACATCGGAAGCAATTGTCTTACCATCATCGGTCTGTAAACGCAAGGTTGTGCCGGGCTGCACTTCCCCTTGGCGGAAAGGTACACCCCAACTGACGCTACTGGCTTGAGAAGGCACATCACCTACCCAATGAAGCCGTGCCGTTTCCTGCGCCGACTGGTAAGAATAACGGAAATTCGTAATCTGGGTCCGTGACAGAGTTGTACGGAATCCAAACCATCCTTCAGCCAACGGACGGGGATCGTTAAAATCCACCAACCGTTCTCCGTCAATATAATATTGCACCCGGTTTCCTTTATTAACGAGCCTGATATGGTACCATTTATTGGCTTTCAATAAATGTGCCTGGTCGGTATATTCTTTCAGGATGCCCGGACGTTGGGCTGCATCGCTCACCCCAGCCTGATTGCCATCGTACCGTCGGAAACGGGTTGTAGAATTGTAATTGCCTCCATAGCCCAGGTAATAAAGCTGTAGCGAATAACACTTCAAGAACTCTCCTTGACGCCAGTCCATACGCTGCCAGATATCTTTTGCCTGCGGATCGGATGCCATCCAAAAACAATTCAGGTCACTCAAACGGTCACCCGGCTTCCCCTCGTCCACCACACAAGCATCATATTCGATTACGACATTTCCACTCATCTTCTCTTTCCGCCATAAAGTCAATCCTTTAGGCGAAAGAATTTCACATGTATCTCCCGAAAATGAAACTTCATAATCCGGAGATTCCGACTCTACTTTCCAATACTTGTCAAACAGCTTCTTGTCCAGTCCGGACACTTCGCCTGCAGGCTGCGCATAGGCTATCCACGCCATGCATACCGCCATCCCTGCCAATACTAATTTCTTCATACGCTTTTATTCATAAAAACCTACCTAACAAAAATATACAGCTTCTCTGAAGAGGATAATCTTCTCCAGAGGAGCTATGTCATTTAACGGTTCAGATGTTCTTTAAATTCTATTTCCACTATCCGAAGCTCGTGTCCGGTCTCGGCACCGCCCTTTGCCTTGAACAAATCCAGTTCGTTTGCCACCGGTGCGGCAACCTCGACTATCTGGCCGAATGCATCGTCTTCCTTACTGCTGCCTTTCAGGCGGATGGTTATCTCCGAAGCCGGCACTGGCTTCACATTCAGATGCACATAACCCAGGCTCTTGTCGGTTTCGCCGCTCCATACCAACGTGTCTCCGGCATAGATTTCCAACGGATAGCTGCGCATGCGCCAGCCCGTCAGCTTGAGGCAGACTTCATCTATCCGCGCAATGCGTTCCAACCGGTAAGTGATCCAGGCGGTAGAAGCTTTCCCGTCATTCCGCCACTCGCTCAATTCGTTATCATCGAAACTGTTGCCTGCTTTTTCGGTATGAGCTCCCGCCCGGGCAGAGAGAACCGCCACATCTACAGCACGGTCACGATAAGAAGGCGTATCCGGCGTTTCGCCACGGGTAAGCCTGCCTGCCAGACAATCTCCCGGTATATATGTGCTCAACCCATATTCCACTTCTATGCTTTCAGTTGATAATACCAGTTCGGCAGGCTGCAATCCCTTGGCTTCGGCTTTCAGCACGATTCGTCCGGACCGGGTGTGCGAACGCAACAGCACACGGTTCACGCCACACTCCACCGGCAAGTCTTCCGACAAGATATAATTGTCCGGTCCCTGCGCAATGCCTCCACGCCATTCGGCAGGCCCATCCAAGGTGAAATGAATCAAGTCATTTGCCAAGGGGCAACGGCGCCCCTGTGCATCGACCACCTCCACTTGCACCAAAGCCAAATCGGCACCGTCGGCTTTCCAGCCGTCCGGGTTCTGAATGGCGGCCAGCTTGATTGCAGCCGGTTCGCCTGCTGTTTCCAGACGGATACGCACCGCTTCCTTGCCTTCATTATATCCAATAGCCTCCAGGGTTCCTGCCTCGAAAGCCACACTGTCGGCGGTAAACAGGAAATGATAGTCACGGTGAACGCCTTCCACCGCTTTTCCATTGACCAGCAAGGCGACACTGTCTGTATTCGAAACGACATATACCGGCTTTACCGTACCGGCATCATAGTTCCAGTGCCCTACGATATGGATACGGGGCTGTTCCGTATCTACCCAGCCGTCCCACATCACCTGATGGGCATAGTACGAGTCTTTCGGGATGCGCATCGGGTCGGTATCTCCGCTCCGGCGATAGTTTTCCACCCCGCGGAAATGGGTATTCGTATCCGAAAAGATGATTTTCGCACCGCCTGAGCTGACACGCCGCCCCGTCCCCGGACGCTCGCGCCAATAATCGAACCAGCGGATGACATTCTCTACAGCAAACGAATCCTGGTTGCGGTTATACACACTGGCATCGGCATGCTTCTGGGTCTTGCCCGTAGCAGCCGAATGATATGCCGTATTCCCTTCACCGTCTTTATGGAACGGATACGAATAATTGTCCCAATACTTACGCAATCCCTCGTCGCGGCAATACTCCATCGCCCACATCGGATGGTGCGCACTCTTGTTGATGTAAAGCATTTCGCCCCCGTATTCCGCATCACGGATATCCAGCATCTCGCGCGAACCGATGGCACGGCCTCCATGATAATCGTACTGGTCACGTATGGCTTTCATTTCGAGCATGTGCTCACGGCTGATGGACTCGTTGCCGCACTCGTAGAAAAGAATGCTCGGATTGTTGCGGTTATAAATAATGGCATCACGCATCACAGCCTTGCGCTGTTCCCAACGCACGCCTGTACAGTCTTTTTCAGCGTCACCTGCCGGCATCGCCTGAATCAGCCCCACACGGTCGCACGACTCTACGTCCTGTTTCCAGGGCGTAACATGCATCCAGCGCACCAGGTTGGCATTGCCTTCCACCATCAGCCCGTTGCTATAGTCACTCAACCATACCGGAACCGACATGCCCACGGCAGGCCATTCGTTGCTAGTACGCTGGGCAAAGCCTTTCAACTGAATCACCCGGTCGTTCAGCCAGACCTTCCCTTCCGCAAAACGGGTCTTGCGGAATCCGGTACGTGTCACCACCTCGTCGCTCTTCTCTCCATCAATCACCAAAGCGGTCTTCACGGTATACAGATATCCGTATCCCCAACTCCAGAAGTGCAGTCCGCCCACTTCCGTCTCAGCAGACAATATTGCTGTGCCGCCTGCCGGAACCGTCTGCTCTTTACCCGAAAAACGCTTCACCAGCTTGCCGTCACGGTCCAGCAGCTCTACCTCATAACCTACCGTCTGCACCTTCTTTGTCTCGTTCTTCACTTCCGATTCGGCATGCACAACGGCTTTACGCGATTGTACCCGGATATCTTCGGCATAGACATACACTCCTGTCGTTTTCAGATTGCTATAAAGCGGAAGGGTCTGATAAACCTTTCCGGTCACGTGTAGCCATACGTTCTTGGGCAGACCGCCGTAGTTGGCATTGAAATTGCGGTCGCTCCACTGGTACTTCACGCCCGTAGACCGCTCCGCATAATCCCAGTCGTTGTCAATACGGGCGGCAATCACATTTTCTCCCGAATGAATATAAGGTGTCAGATCGAATCCGAAAGCCATCACCCCGTTCTCGTGCTGTCCCACCAGCTTCCCGTTCACATACAGGTCGATGCCCTGGCGTGCCCCTTCAAACTCGATAAACACCTTCCTCCCTTTTGCCTCTGCCGGAAGGCGGAAATGCTTGCGGTACCACACGATGGTATCGGTCAAGTCTTTTATATTTACGCGGAAAGCCTCGTCTTCATTGAACGCATGGGGAAGCGTCACCTTCTCCCAATCTCCATCCGCATACTTGGGCGACTCTGCCCGTTCCATATCTCCAATCTTCAGCAGCCAGTCGCTGTTGAAATTATACTTCTTCCGTTCGCTTGCCTGTATCCCCATTGCCACGGCAAACAACACGATGCCTACAATAAAACGCTTCATTTTCATGATATCAATGTTCGGTTAAATTATGCGTCGCTAAATTAGGGATAAAATCAGTTCTGCCTATGGATTTTTGTATTTATATATAGAAATTCGTACACGACAAATCATAACATACCGCAAAAGGCTGCATCCTTCCGGATGCAACCCTGAAAAGCAGGAAAAATATATCTATTGCGGGATGACTTCCTGCATATAAATGGCGTCCAGGCTCCACAATGCCGCATCATTGGTACTAATCGGCATGCATTCATCCAACGGAGCAGGCACTTCGGGAGGAAAGATTTTCCTTACCGTCATAGGAGGAGCGGGCGTATGTTCCAGCCTTCCCCACAAGTCTGTCCAAGCCTCAGCCGCCCGCTTGGGGTCATACAGATGCCAAGCCGCGTATGCCTGCAAACGACTGACACGAAAATGATTATATAACTTAAAGTCGCGTGCATGTTCCAGCCAAGCCTGATTGAATGCAGGAACGTCAATCATGTCTTGCATTTCGTTCATCAGTTCAAAGCCACCCATAATCGTCATCAAATGGTTGGTGTTCTTCAACGTCGGGTCTCCCTCGTAAGTAATGACACCGGTATCGGGATAGAACCCCAACGCCTTGTTTCCCGTAAACAACCCATTGGGCAACGAAGCAATGCTGTTCATACCCGTCACTATCTTATCCAAATACTTCCGGTCGCGCGTACGTTCCCACTCGGTCATCCAATTGCCCGCGTATGCCAGCCAGTCCGGACCGATGCGCAGGCGTGCCGGAGCGGAAGAAGGGAATTTGCTTCGAGGCTCAGCCAACCGCATCGGGTCGAGCGTATAAAGTTTCTGGTCTGCGTCTTTTACTTCCGTCATCAAATCGCCGCTACGTTCGTCTGTTGTCAAGTAATAATAGAAACGGTTCCACGCCGCTTGGCTGATACGCGCCTCTTTTGCCCCACATCCCCAGTGGCTGACATTGTGACGGCTTCCCAGTCCTGCATTCGGACCGATGTGATACACATCCACTTCAGCAGTATGGCGGGTCATCGCCTCAGCCATCTTCCATATATCATAACGTCCGGTACGGAGGAAATTATACCAAAGCCACATATTAGAAGCCAGTTCGGTATTGTCCCATGCAAACCCTCCTACATCATACCGCCATTCATGACGCACTGGGTCGTATGCATGCATAAAGTCGCCGTAATTCCAAAAGCCATACCATTTGTGTTGCTCTATCGCTTTTTGATAAAAACTTATATAGGCTTCCAACCGGTCTTCTACCCGGCTGCGTGCCGGATTGCTACGGTCGGGCAACGACCAAATGCCAAAAGCCCGGCAAGCATGCAGATATTCAGGAGTACACAGCAAGGGAGACGCTTTAGCCAACAGGCAAGCAATATCAGCGATGCCTTTCTTTCCCGGATAAGCCGCTTTCGGAACCAAGGTCAAGGTATGCGTACGCGCAATGCCATAAGGTGTACTCATTCCTGCCTGCACATCTTCATAACTGGCATTCAAATCATGAGCGACGCTATCATAATGGCGCAAGTCCATCGCTTCCGCTTCCGGACTCCATAACCAAACAATTAGCGAAGCCTCATCCGAACGGGCTTGCCGCACCTCCAACGAAGCCGGATATGCTTGCCAAAAATCCTGCAATCCGACACCGATACCTCCACTCACATCACCTGCAAAGACAAATCCGTCGGAACGGGTTCCGGTAAACGTTCCAATCCAAGGACGGTCTGCCTCTGCCCGTTTCCGGATAGAAAACGCATTGTCCGTCAATTGAGAAAGGCGGAAATTATCCCATGCAGCCCAGTGGTCGAGCAAGTCACGGTTTTTCTCATCGAATTGCTCGTATTCAGGAATCCGTTTTCCTTCCATTTGCTGTTGCTGGAGCGTTTTGTCATCACCTAATGTCAAGACACGCCGTCCCACCAAAGGCTGTACCGGTCCACTCCATACTCCTCCTTCCGCGCAAGCGAAGGCAACGTGCCGGTTATACAATGCCTCACGCATTGGCACACGGAAGCGTACGCCTATCGTACGGATAAAATCCTTATCTTGTTCTCCGTCGAACACAAACGAATGTACCATCCGGACCTGCTCGCTTCCGGCATAAAAATACAAGCGCAATACAAACGGAAGCCATTCACGCCCGGCAGACTGATGAACCCCTTCCAACTTCAAGGTTGCACGGACCTTTCCTGCCCGTTCTACAGACACACGTTGCAACCGGCTGGAAAAATGCGTGACATGCGATTCAGACAACCCTTCACCCGACGGTTTGTCCTGAACAGAAGCGATTAAGTCGGCAGCCCCTCCTACTTTCGTCTTACCATATAGCAAACTGTCTATGACGCAACTGCCCGAACGAGGAACATAGGCTGTTATCACTCCCGTAGAGACTTTCCAACCCGACGGCGTCTCCTCTACAGTCAAAGCGGAAAGCTCCGGACTTTCGGGGCTCTTCCGTTTCGGAACGACCTGTAAAGATGTTGTACCTCCGGGAACTACCGCCGCCATACCTGCCCACTTCACCGACCCGTCAGGCCAATAAGCAGCAGTCCAGCTATCAGAAGCAATCACTTTCCCATCCGCATCCTGCAAAAGCAAAGGCATATCCGGCTGTACTTCCCCTTTACGGAAAGGCACACCGAAACTTACCCCGCAAGCCTATGAAGGCACTTCTCCTACCCAATGCAAACACGCCGTATCCTTATCCTCCCGACAAATATACCGGAAATTAGCAATCCGCGTACGCGACAAGGTGGTGCGAAAGCCGAACCAACCTTCCCGCAAGGGATTGGGGTCGCAATAATCCACCAGCCTTTTACCATCTATGTAATATTGTACCCGGTCGCCTTTATTCACCAACTTAACGTGATACCACTTGTTAGGAACAAGCAAATGCTCTTTATCGGTATACTCCTTCAAGATGTCCGGACGTTGTGCCGCATCAGTTACCCCAGCCTGATTGCCGTCATACCTGCGGAAACGGGTCGTAGAATTGTAATTTCCTCCGTAGCCCAAATAATAAAGCTGCAGCGAGTAGCACTTCAGGAACTCCCCTTTGCGCCAGTCCATACGTTGCCAGATGTTCTTCGCTTGCGGATCGGAGGCCATCCAGAAACAGTTCAGGTCACTCAGACGGTCACCCGGCTTCCCTTCGTCCACCACACAAGCGTCGTATTCGATTACGACATTTCCACACATCTTCTCTTTCCGCCACAAGGTCAATCCTTTAGGCGAAAGGATTTCACACGTATCTCCCGAAAACGACACTTCATAATCCGGTAACTCCGATTCCACTTTCCAATACTTACCAAAATGGGCTTTATCAAGTCCCGATATACTTCCTGCGCTCTGAGCCTTTAATCCCCAAACAGCGCATATAGCCATACCAATCAATATGATACGTTTCATTTCCTACCTGATTAATGATTATTCTCCTAAATAATAAGAAGGGACAGGCGACTGGGGATACCCCATGGAACGGTGTGCGATATAGCTTCTGTAAACAGGATCCTGCATCAATGTCACACGCCGGTCACGTGCCGGGATATTCGTCGTATAAATCCGGATTTCACCATCCAGCGCCGTTACAATCTCTTCCCGCCAGTCGCCATACAAGTCAGCAATCATCAGGATATCCCCCTCAATGCCGTGGGTAAGCTCCGCACCTTTCCACTTCACAATGCTCAGCGCCTTTCCGTTCGAAGAAGAGCTGGCTCCCCAACGGTTGTCATCGCCTGCAAAAGTTTCCCTGAGCAAATCGGCATCCCACCAAGCCCAGTTCCGGCAAGAAGGCACATCCTTGTTCCGGCTCAAATACGTCCCGTCGGCAGCCAACAGATACTGGTCGGTACTTCCGCCTTTCCGGTCTTCTTTGGCGAAACATTCCAGTCCTTTATGCGATGCATCAATGTCTGCCACCATTCCGTCGCCTACATGAAACGTCTTATACCCGATGTTCCACACCGGCTCGCCGCTGCGTGCGTCTACCATGCATACGCCTCTTCCGTTATCATGCCAAGGCTCCAGACATAAGAACACTTCCATTCCCGGACGTTCCGGATGAATGTCTGTCAGATAAACCTTATCGGGATGTCCCAGTCCGGCAGACCAGAGCAGCGTACCGTTATCGTCCAGCATACACGAGCCCAACAAGATTTCTTCCCTTCCGTCTTCATCCACATCACCGCATACCATATTGTGCGAACCCATGCTTCTGACCACCGGATTCTCCTCGTCACCGTCCCATTTCCATACCGGGTCCAACTTGTCCTTGTTCAGTTGCCACGCCTCTACCGTCATCAGTTTATACGTTCCCCTGCATGCCAAGATACAGGGAGTCTTCCCGTCCAGGAAAGCCATGCCGATCTGATTCCAGTTCCTGCGCACCAGATTGCCATAACGGTCATTCCGTTTGGGCCAGTCTACATGAGCGATTTCCTCTCCCGTCATGCCGTCTAATACCGTCAAATATTCATCCCCCGAATCCACTCTTCCTTTCTCATCTCTCTGCACATTGTCCGGAGCCGTTTTCAATGCCACTTCGGCTTTCCCGTCTCCGTTAAAGTCATAGACTACGTAAGGCGAATACCAGATTCCCGGTTCAATGCCTTGCCCTAAATCTTTCGACCATAAAAAAGTGCCGTCACTTAAATAGGCTTCTATCTGATAAGTCTTCCCCGTCAAGTCACCCGGCATACCCGGGTCGACATTCGTTTCCGGTGTGCGGATGATGTAATCGTATGTACCGTCCCCGCTCAAATCGGCAACTCCTACCTTACCGGCTTTGACCTGCCTGTTCAAGCGAATCGACCGGTAATTGCGCAGGGTACTGAAATCCGCCTTCACCTTTTCCGACTCCTTGCCGTCAGCAGTACACGTCACCCAATAGACCGCTTCTCCCTTCACCGGAGAGCGGTCGGTAAAGTCACAAGTAGCATCTATCGGTTTCCGGTTCAGCTTCTTGGTTTTTCCGTCAGCCGAACGGTACACATCAAAACGAGCCTGCGCATTATCCGTCTCAAGCATTCTCCAGCTCAGATAAATGCCTTTTCCGTCTGCAGCCGGAGCTACAGACAATCCCCGGTTCAGGCATTCCTTCACTTTCGATTGGGCAAATCCTTCCACCAAAGGCTTCGGTTCATGTTGGGGTTTCAAAATTTCATAATAATAATTCCGTTCTCTTGGATCTTGCGCAAAGGCTGTACCTGTAACGACCAGCCCGGCAAGCAATGCAGAAAAGAAAAGTTGTGTTTTCATGATTTTATTGAATGAGTTAAAAAATTGGTTCCAAATGATGGGCGAAAGTAAGCATAAAACAAATGGAAAGACATAGAAATTTATACAAAAGAATAGATTTTTAATCGAGTAGGAGGTAAACATTAATCATAGGTGTTTATCTCCTATTTTCATGTTCACCGACCTCTCACACCACCGTACGTGCCGTTCGGCATACGGCGGTTCCTATTTT
>NZ_NFJA01000063.1:0-21909 GCF_002159615.1 Bacteroides sp. An279 | reverse complement strand
ACAGAGGTCTCCCTTTTTTATTTTGTATTGCCGGATGACCCTGATTCCGGGCTTCCACCGCCTTCCTCCGCCCTTTCCGCTACGCTCCAAGGACGGAGGAAGGCGGTGGAGGAGTTGCACTTCTAACTTGACGGTGGGCATGCTTTGTCATACTCAGTCTTCTATTAAGGAAATTGTCAATGAACTGAAATTTCCTAATCTTTCTTTTTTCGGGAAATATTTCAAGGCGCACAAAGGCATGTCTCCCAAATATTACCGGACGGCATATCTCAACACTCAACTTTCGAGTTTATGAATATTATCACAGCCCCTCCCCATGAGGAAAGGTCGGGAGGGGCTGTGAAAAACTCATCCTAAACCAGCATACGATAAATTCAAAACAGGTTCTAGATCTCAACCTTTTTTAATCTTATTCTAGAAGATAAGTAAGTGTGCAAAATTAAATGATATCACCAGAAACGCAGATTTTCTGCGTTTCTGAGCCGACACATTAATAAACTAATTCTCAACATCTACTTATATCGTCTGAAAACGTGTGCAGCCAACAGGCAGATTCGCTTTTTACTTTTTCTCACCGATGTGTGCCAATATGCTGCCCGCCAAGGTGAGGAAGTTGATGACACTTTCTTTATCAGGAACTGGAATGCGTAAAGTGGTCTTCCCGGTTTCCTTGTTTTCTTCTATCAGGCTTTCGGCGAGCCGGCGTGTGGCTTCGGGGGACTTGAGCGTTTGTACCAGTCCGTTGAAGAACGATACGCCTTGGCTGATCAGACGGTCGGCTTCTGGTGTTTCTGATGCACGTGTATATTCCGTTTGAGATAAAGATTCTTCATCAAACGTGTCTGCCTGTATGTTTTCTGCCGGTTTCTCGTCTTTTTCGGGAAGTGAAGCTGGCTTTTCCCGATCTTCTGGGTCAATGATGTCTCCGCTTTCCTTTTTCTCTTCGTTAGGCGATTCGGTTACAACAGACGCGATGTTTTCCATGATCTTATCCAGCTTGCTATCATCCAGGAAGATGCTGTCTTCGCCATTGTCCAGTATGCCTTCAAAGAGTGAAGTCTTAAAATTGAGGGTAGAAAGCATGCGTTCTTCGATGGAAGAGGGAGCTACCAAGTTGATGACCTGTATGTTTCGTTGCTGCCCGATACGGTAAATGCGGGCGATACGTTGCTCCAATACGGCAGGATTCCACGGTAAGTCGAGGTTGATGAGGATAGATGCGGCTTGGAGGTTCAGTCCTGTGCTTCCGGCATCGGTAGAGATGAACACACGGCTTTCGGGCAACGAGGTGAAGTTTTCCATCAGGTCTTTCCGTTTTTCCGAAGGTACACCTCCATGGAGGTATTCGTACCGGATGTTTATCTTGTCCAGTTCGGCAGCTACGAGCCGTGTCATGCGTTCCCATTGACTGAATATCACAACTTTTTCGTCACCGCTTTCGAACACGTTGTTGAGAATGTTCATTACTTCGTCTATCTTTGTGTCGTAGCGGCTCTTTTGGTCTAAGATATAGGTGCTGTCGCATACCATGCGCATTTGGCTCATCAGCAAAAGCAGGCGTTTACGGTCTTTTTCGCTCAGGAAACGTTGGCGGTTCCATTTGTAGACCAGTTGGGCAACTATGCTTTGGAACTCATCATGCATGTTCTGTTGCTCCTGGGTCATGGGTACGAACAACACTTTGTCCATACGTTGGGGCAACTGCAAGGCTACGTCTTTCTTTCTACGGCGTATCAAGATGTCGTGTAGTTTTTCACCTACAGTATTCAGTCCTTTATATCCCTTTACTTTTCCGGAATCCGATTTGATGACGGTTTCGTTGATAAACTTATAGTATGGTCCCAGACAATATTGGTCGACGAATTGCACTACCGAGTAGAGTTCTTCCAGTTTGTTTTCCAGTGGAGTCCCCGAAAGTACTACGGCATATTCAGCTTCGATGTGTCGGGCTGCTTTGGAAATTTTTGTGTTCCAGTTTTTAAGGCGTTGCACTTCGTCCATAATCAAGAAATCGGTTTGTAGCCCGTGCAAGATTTCGATGTCGTTGGATACACTGTTGTAAGATACTATCTTATAGAAAGGAGCTGCTTTATAGAGTGTTTTCCGTTTAAAATGGTTCCCTTCCACTACGATGGCTTGTGCATCGGTGAACCTTTCGATTTCTTTTTTCCATTGATACTTTAACGAAGTAGGGCAGAGCACTAATGCCGAGGATATGATGCCTTGTTTGCGCATCAGTTCGGCGGTGCCGATAGCCTGGATGGTTTTGCCCAGTCCCATTTCATCGGCTATGATGGATTTCCCGGCACGGTAGGCAAAGCGGATTCCCTCTTTCTGGTAAGGGAACAGGCGGACTTTGAGCAGGGAGTCTATTAAGGTGTCTGCCTGGGGGTCGGAAAGGAACTTTTCCCGTTTGCGCTTGTCACGTTGTTCTAAAATAAAGTCCATCGCGTCATCATACCAACGGAACGTATTATTGAGTTGCAGGGCTTTACTGAAAAAATCATTGATTGTATCGATGGCTTCGGGGCGCATGATACCTTCAGGTGTGAAATAAGGTTCGGCAAGCTTTTGGAACTCTTCGGAATTGTCTGTCCCTATGCGCAGGCGTACTTTCCGTCCCTTCCGGTAGGATAGGTAGACCGAAGTATAGGCTGGTGTATCGGTGCATGTCCGTTTGTGGGATTTTTCCAGCCAAAGCTTGACCGCTTCTATGTGTTTGCATGTGCCTAACTGGCTGGTTTTGAAATCCATGCACGAACAGTAGTTCCATGCGCTGAATGCTCCGCGATAAATCACTTTGTACGTATTGTGTGAAACCGGATTGTTTACGATATAATAGCCGGGATATTCTTGGGCGTTCAATTCTTGAATGCCGAAGTTTTCTTTTTCGGCGGCTTGCCTGCGCAGGGCGATTTGCCATTGTTCCAATGTCATATTGTCCGGCTTGTAGTGGTAGGATACCTTCTTGCTTTTGTCGGTTTTCTTTTTTGCCATTTTCTGATGGTTTTATAATTTTTCTATTTCTTCCTTAGCTGTTTTGAATTTATCGCGTTGGTACAAAAATACACATTTCTAGAAACAAAATGCATAAATGCTTCAATTTCTGATAGATTGGTTGTGAAAAAATATTCAGGCGATACGTTTGGTCGTTTTCTGGATTGCTTTTGTATAACGACATTATAGGGAAGAATCTTATGGCTATACATTAGCGGCATCAATATGTGCATTCAAGGCGCAGCCGGTTGTGTAAGCCCACGGATATAGGTGCATCGGCAAACGCATATAAGTCCATCTGGTGTAAGATTATTAATCTTCAGGCTGCAAGATTATTAATCTTACAAGCGGAAGATTAATAATCTTACACCAGACGAAGTTATCAGCGTTGAGAGAAGAAGAAAATAACAACGACCTTTTAAATCATCTGAATATGGTAAAATACAGTTTATACTATAGTATGTTTTTAAGCGCTTTTTTTGATATTTGACTCTTCTAGCCCGTAATGTTTATGGCTGTCTTCACTTTTCAGCATCCACGAGATGATGATGGCACACAAGCCAAAAAGTGCGAAGATGACCATGGGAATGGTATAATTGTAGCCGATAATGGCACCTGCTGCATTGTATTGGGTGGCAAAACGGTCGATGACATAGCCGATGAGCGTAGGAACCATGGCCAGACCGATGTTCTGTATGTAGAAGATGATAGCATATGCAGAACCCAACTGCTTCATTGGAATGATTTTAGGAACGGAAGGCCACATTGCACTTGGTACCAGTGAAAAGGAAATACCTAATATAATCATTACAACTACGGCAAACCACCAGTAGTTCATTACAGGAAGGGCGAAAAGTACGTGTACGGCAGTTAGCATCACCGAACCGATAATCATTAAAGTGGCGCCTCGTCCGATACGGTCGTATAATGTACCGAAGACAGGTGTCAGTAGGATGGTACCGAAAGGCAACAGTGCCGGAATAAGGCCGGCAAATGATTCGGGCACTTCGTATTTATAAATCATCAGTTTGGTGGCAAATTTCAGGAAAGGGAATACGCCGGCATAGAACATCAGGCAAAGCAGCGTGATGAGCCAGAAACCTTTGTTACAGAAGATAAGTTTCAGGTCGGACATTTTGAAGCCTTCTTCAGGATTTTCTCCTGATTCGGCACGGGCGGCGGATACCGAAGCATCTTCCTTGCGGTCCATCACGCAATAGACCAGATAAGATGCGAAACCTACGCAGAGGGCAATGGCTCCGATAAGGACAGAGCCGGATATGTCGCCCATCATACGTGCAATGGGCAGGCTGGCTGCCAGAGCGATGGCGGTTCCGATGCGTGCCATGGCTACTTGAAGTCCCATGGCAAGTGCCAGTTCTTTGCCGGCAAACCATTTTACGATGACTTTTGATACGGTGATTCCTGTAATTTCTGCTCCCATGCCGAAAATAGAGAAGCCTAACGCTGCAATTACTACTTGCAGGTTCATGCCCCATAACATGGCATCGCCGAAATCGTTCTTCAGGGCATACCATTTAATCAGGGCACCTGCAAACATCAGTCCCGACGACATCATGCCGGTGAAACGGACTCCCATCTTGTCTAAAATGATTCCTCCGAAAAACAGCATCAGCAAGAACACATTGATGTATCCGTAGGCCCCTGAGAAGAAACCGTATTCCGTGCTGCTCCATCCTTTACCTGTCGATACCGTGCTGATGGTCTTGCTGATGGTTTCCTGATTTCCGTTTATGTTTTCGATGTATTGGTATTTGGCTCCTTCTTCCAGTTTCTGTACCGTCAGGTCGGGAGCCGATAATGCATTGGCTTCGGCAAAGAGTTCCACTTTTGCCACCAGGCTGTCGGCAGGCATGGAAGTGTTGTCGGTGAAATAAACAACTTTGCCTTTCGTGGTGAGTAAGTTTTCAAGAGGAGCCATGACATCGGTAAGGAAATAGCCGCACATCATGGTAAACGACACGATGAACAGTGCCGTCCAGCGAGCGGCTTTCGAGTCGCTCAGGCGTTTCTGGATTTGTTCTTTCATTTGTTTTTTTATTTAATAGTTTTACATATTTGCTAAAATGTGCGACAAAGATACTTCTTTTTGGTGGTTTTTGTTTCTTTCCTTGAAATAAGTTCTATCTTTGTGGGTGTTATAATTAATTGCTAAAACTTGAATCGATGAAAAAGATGAAAGCGACAGCTGTGTGTGCTGTGTTAGGAGGATGTTTGTTATGTTCTTCATGTATTGGCTCATTCAGCGCATGGAATAGTCTGAAAAATTGGAATATGGGAATCGGACATAAAGCAGTCAATGAGCTTGTGTTTTTAGCTTTTCATATCATACCGGTATATGAAGTAGCTTATTTGGCAGATGTGCTTGTACTAAATTCAATTGAGTTTTGGTCGGGTTCCAATCCAATGGCTGATGTAGGTACGGAAAAAGTTATTCATGGAGAAGACGGAGAATATCTAGTCCGTACAAACGAAGACGGGTATACCATTACGAAATTGGGCGAAGTAGACCATCCGTTAAATTTAGTATACGATGCGGAGAAACGTACGTGGAATGTAGTAGCCGAAGGAAAGACTTATGAATTGATGACTATGAACGAGGATGGTACGGTAACTTACAAGCAACAGGATGGAACCTCAACGACGGTGATGCCTGAGTGGTTGAAGGAAACCGTAGCTGTATGATAGGCGGATTTTCAGTATATCTTAATATAGATGCGGATGCCGGTTGGTGCGGTGAGGCAGAATGAAAAAACAGCCTTGCCGTTCCAACCGGCTTTTTAATTGGAGAAATTCAAAACAGTTTCTTAGTCTTTGTCAATTTTCAGGATGCTTCCTGTCTCAGGATTGAAAACGACACGGGTGTTTACTTTCTTGAACAGGTCTTCTACCAGAACTTCGGTCGTTCCGAACTGTGTGATAGGGAGTTCGTCTTCGAATAAGGTCTTTCCTTCGTACGTGACGGTTACTTTCCCTTTCCCAGGTATGTTGTAGATGGCTCCTTCCAGTTTTTTCTTTTTCTTTTCGTTTTCTGTGGTAGCTGGAGGCAGTGGAACCGTGTTGGCTAAGCTGATATAGATGGGGGTACCCGCAAGGTCATCGGCAGGAAGTATGCCTAGCAGGCTAGAAAAACGCAAGGCTGTTTTATCGCCGAATGGCTCATTGGCAGGGATGCGGATGGTGAACACTTTGTCCTCGCGGTCGGTGGTTCCACTGAAGAGGCGGGTCAGTGCTTTCTCCTGCTTATCGAGGTTGTCGATGACCAGTTGTAGGGATGCACCGTCTTTGGGCATGGTGTCTGCTTGTCCTCGCAAGATGAGGTTCTTGCTTTCCCGTATGTTGTAGATTTCCTTAGCGGTAAGTTCTGCCATCTTTGCCGAAGACCCGGCCAGCAGTATTTCTTCGGTCATGTATTGGCGTGGGTTTTCGTGGTGTTGAGGCTTTTCCAGTACATATTCAGCTTTTTGTATGTCGGGTGCCGTTGTATTGATGGCTTTGATAAGTCCGTTGTTGGTCAGTTCCACGTTGCTCATGGCACTTTTGTCTTTCAGCTTGATGATGTAGGCTTTGGTAGAGTCGGGTACTCCTGCCGAGCGTACTTCTATCCGCTTGATTTCCCAGTGCGTTTCCGGTTGGGAACTTATGTTGTTCATCCGCAGGTATTGGTTGGCATATTGGCACAGTTCTCCAGGCTGGTATGTAATGTGTGTGGCAATGATATTTACCTCCAGTGCCGTTTTCGGAAGGAAGTAGACAATTCCTTCATCGCTTCCGGGAGTGTAGTAGCTGATGTCTTGTGCAGCGATATGCGTCGCACATGCCAGCATGCTTAGTGCAAAAACGATTCTTTTCATGCGCGTATCTATTATTTAGTTTCACAGAGTTCTTTCCAGGCTTCGGGCAGTGCAGCGATGATGTCGCTGGCGGTCAGGCTGATTTCTCCGGTACGGCGGCAGGCTATGTCGCCGGCCAGTCCGTGTACGAATGTACCCAGCCGTGCTGCATTTTCTTGTGAGTGTCCTTGAGCCAGTAGAGCAAGTATGATACCAGTCAGCACGTCTCCGCTTCCACCGGTTGCCATGCCTGGATTACCTGTGGGATTGAAGTAGAATTTGCCTTCCGGTGTGATAACAGTGGAGTAGGCACCCTTCAGTACGATATAGCATTGCAGGTAGGCGGCAAGTTCTTTAGCCTTGGTCAGCCGGTCGAAACTATCGTTGCAACGTCCGATAAGGCGTTCCAGTTCGCCAATGTGTGGCGTGAGGATGCTTCGGCGAGGCAAGCGGTTCAGATAGTTCCGGTGCGAACTTAAGATATTGATGGCATCTGCATCGAGCACGGCGGGAATGTAGCAATCGGCAAGCTGGTCGAAGGTGGCAAGTGCCGTTTCTTCTTCCTGCCCGATGCCTGGACCGATGGCTATCGCCTGATAGTTGTCAAGGTCGACTGGTTCGGCGAAGTAAAGTTCGTGCACGTCATTTTGTACCATAGCTTCGGGTACGGCTGTTTGCAGGATGTCGTGGTTGCATACAGGGGTATGTATGGTAAGCAATCCTACGCCTGAACGCAAACAGGCACGTGCTGCTAGGATGGAAGCACCAGCCATCCCACTCGAGCCGGCGATAAGCAGTGCATGTCCGAAGTTGTTCTTGAAAGCAAAGCGTTTGCGCGGTTTGATGAGTTGGCTCATTTCACTAGCCTCCGTAATAATATAAGGAGTATCTGCTTGTGCGATGAACTCTTGGCTAATGCCGATGTCGAGTGTTTTCCATTCGCCCACGATGTCTTCGTTTTCAGGGAAAAGGAAAGCCAGTTTTGGTAACTGGATGCTCAGGGTCAGGTCAGCACGGATAATGTTTGTACGCAGGTTGTTGCTGTTGTCTTCTCCCATCAGTCCGGAAGGAAGATCAATGGAGACTACCTGTGCGTTGGAAGCATTGATGTATTTTACGACGGAGGCGAATCCGCCACTCAGCGGCTTGTTCAGTCCTGAGCCGAAAAGTCCGTCTACTACTACATCTTCAGCCGTCAGTTTGGGTGGTTCGAATGCGTTGCTGATTTCGTGATAGTCAGTGAATCCGCATTGCTGCAATCGCTGGATATTGGTCATGCAGTCTTCCGAAATGGTCCCTTTGATATTGAACAGGTAAATTTCTACCGGATAACTCTTGGAGAACAGAAGGCGTGCGACTGCAAGGGCATCACCTCCGTTGTTGCCCGCTCCGGCAAATACAACGATGCGGTGTGAACGATCCCACCTTTTGCTGATTTCATCGGCAATCAGCGAGGCTGCTTTTTCCATCAAGTTGATGGAGAGGATATTGTTATTGGCGATGGTATAGGCATCGGCTTCCTTTTGTTGGGTGCAAGTAAGTATTTTCATCTTTGTGTCATAATAGCTATTTGCGGGTAAAAGTACAAAAAAAGTATAGAAGTTTAAGGGAAAAATCGTATTTTTGTCCCAATTTTATAAAGAAGTGCCATTATGAACACAATCCAGATTAAAGATAAGCAGTTTAAGACTTTTATATCCGAAGCGTCCATTCTGAAGGAAGTGACACGGGTAGCCGGTGAGATTAATGCAGATTTGGCAGGTGACAACCCACTTTTTATCAGTGTCTTAAACGGCTCTTTTATGTTTACGGCAGATTTGATGAAACGTCTCACGATTCCGTGTGAAATCTCGTTTGTCAAGCTGGCTTCGTACGAGGGAACCTCTTCTACCGGAAAAGTGAAGGAACTGGTGGGACTGAACGAAAACATAACCGGACGTACGGTGGTGATTGTGGAAGACATCGTGGATACAGGCTTGACGATGCAGAGGCTGATTGAGACGCTTCGGGCGCAGCACCCGAAGGAAATACGGATTGCCACGTTGCTGCTAAAGCCCGACAAGCTGAAGGTGGACTTGGATATCCGTTATGTGGCAATGCGCATCCCCAACGACTTTATCGTGGGATACGGTCTGGACTATGAGGGGCTGGGACGTAATTATCGTGATATTTATTCGGTTGTAGAATAATCACTAATCAATAATATAAGGTAAAAAAGATGTTGAACATTGTAATTTTTGGTGCTCCGGGTTCGGGGAAAGGAACTCAGAGCGCACGTATCGTGGAGAAATACGGTTTGAACCATATTTCGACGGGAGATGTATTGCGTGCCGAAATCAAGAACGGTACGGAGTTAGGTAAAACGGCTAATGAATATATAAGCAACGGCCAACTTATACCGGATGCTTTGATGATTGATATACTTGCAAGTGTGTTCGATAGTTTCAAGGATAGCAAGGGAGTGATTTTCGATGGTTTTCCCCGTACCATTGCACAGGCCGAAGCTTTAAAGCAGATGTTGGCCGAACGCGGACAAGAGGTGTCGGTGATGTTGGACCTGGAAGTGCCGGAAGATGAGCTGATGGCTCGTCTTATCAAGCGTGGGCAGGAATCCGGACGTGCGGATGATAATGAGGAAACTATCAAAAAACGTCTGGTGGTATATCATTCGCAGACCTCTCCGTTGATTGACTGGTATAAGAACGATGGCAAATACCATCATATCAACGGTCTTGGCTCGATGGATGGCATTTTCGCTGACATTTGTAAGGCTGTGGATAGTCTGTAAGTTTTTGAGATTTTAAGTTTATAAGTTTTTTGAGTTTTTAAGTTTATAAGTTCTTGGACCATTTAGGCTTATGGGCTTAAAAACAAGAAACTTAAGAACTCAAAAACTTATAAACTCAAAAACTAAAAAATATTTTTATGGCAGAATCGAATTTTGTAGATTATGTGAAAATTTATTGTCGCTCTGGCAAGGGAGGACGCGGATCGGCTCATTTACGGCGGGAGAAATATATGCCCAACGGTGGTCCCGATGGAGGAGACGGCGGTAGAGGAGGACATGTCATTTTGCGCGGAAACCGTAATTATTGGACTCTGTTGCATCTGAAGTACGAACGTCATGTGTTTGCCGAGAATGGCGGGAACGGTTCAAAGAGCCGGAGCTTTGGTAAAGACGGTGCAGATAAGGTGATTGAAGTGCCGTGCGGAACCGTGGCATACAATGCTGAGACGGGCGAATATGTATGCGACATAACCGAACACGGGCAGGAGGTCATCTTGTTGAAAGGAGGTAGAGGAGGACTGGGTAACTGGCATTTCCGTACAGCCACACGTCAGGCTCCACGTTTTGCACAGCCGGGTGAGCCGATGCAGGAAATGATGGTGATACTGGAACTGAAACTGCTGGCGGATGTCGGACTGGTAGGCTTTCCCAATGCTGGAAAGTCGACACTGTTGTCAAGAGTGTCGGCGGCACGTCCGAAGATAGCTGATTATCCGTTTACTACCCTCGAACCGAACTTGGGTATCGTGTCTTATCACGATGGAAAGTCTTTCGTGATGGCAGATATACCGGGCATTATCGAAGGAGCAAGCGAAGGAAAAGGTTTGGGCTTGCGATTCCTGCGACATATCGAACGCAATTCTTTGTTGTTGTTTATGGTGCCCGGCGATGCAGATGACATCCGTCATGAATATGATGTGCTGTTGAACGAACTGGCAAAGTTCAATCCCGAAATGCTTGATAAGCAGCGGGTGCTTGCCGTCACCAAATGTGACATGCTGGATGAAGAATTGATGGAAATGTTGAAGCCGACACTTCCAGACAATCTTCCTTGTGTATTTATTTCATCTGTGACCGGTATGGGTATTCAAGAGTTGAAAGACATCTTGTGGACAGAACTGAATAAAGAAGGCAATCAGTTGGAAGGATTGCGTCAGTCATCTATCGTACATCGGTCAAAGGACATCCATCTGTTGCAGGAAGAATTGAAAGATATGGACGAGGATTTCAGTTACGTAGAAGACGTGGATGATGAAGATGACTTCGAGTACGAGTATGAAGAAGACTGGGACGATGAACCGGAAAAATGATGGACAACAGGCTGACTGAAGATAGAAGGATGTTGAAATACGGTTTGACGGAGCTGTATTCCAACATTTTTTGTTTTTCGACGACCCGTCATGGCGGATATAGTCAAGGGAGTTACGCATCTTTCAATTGCAACGGCTATTGTGGGGATATGCCGGAAGCTGTTTTCAGAAACCGGGAATTGCTTAGTTCGCTATTGCCAGTGCGTGGTGAACTGGTTATTCCGCATCAGGTACATCAGACGGAAATACGAATCGTGGATGATGTATTCTTGCAGAAGGGTAAACCGGACAGGAAGGTGTTGCTCGAAGGAGTGGATGCTTTGGTTACAAATGTGCCGAAAGTTTGTCTTTGCGTATCTACCGCCGATTGTATTCCGGTCTTGTGCTATGATGTGCGTCATCGGGCAATAGCGGCTATCCATGCAGGATGGAGAGGTACGGTGGCACGTATTGTATGTAAGACTTTGAGTGTGATGAAAAAAGTGTATGGTACGCGAGGAGAAGATATATATGCTTGTATAGGTCCGGGTATTTCACAAGATGCATTCGAAGTCGGGGATGAGGTTTATGATATTTTTGATAAGGCTGGTTTTGATATGCCGCGTATTGCTGTCCGGAAAGAGAAGTGGCATATTGATCTTTGGGAAACCAACCGGATGCAGCTTCTGGAGTTTGGAGTGAACACTTCGCGTATTGAGGTCAGTGGCATTTGTACGTGGAAGAATAAAGATGATTTCTTTTCCGCACGGAGGCTGGGTATTGCTTCCGGACGGATTTTGTCAGGGATAATGATGTGTTGAAAAATTTAAAGACTTATGAAAATAGAAGTATCCGAAGAATTACATCGTGCTTGGCCGCAGTTTCGGGGAGCGGCTGTTTTTGCTACGGTAAAGAATACGGTTTATAGTGCTGAGTTATGGAAGCGGATTGACGAGTTTACCGCCTTGTATCGCGCGAAATATACCGTCGATTCTATCAAGGAAATGCCTGCTATTCAGGCTACCCGACAGGCTTATAAGAAATGTGGGAAAGACCCCAGCCGCTATCGTCCTTCGTCCGAAGCGTTGTGCCGGCGCATCTTGCGGGGTATTCCGTTGTATCAGATTGATACGTTGGTAGACTTGATTAACCTGGCTTCTATTTATAGTGGGAATTCGATAGGAGGTTTCGACCGTGACAAAATTCAAGGCGATCGCCTGGTGTTGGGTATCGGACGAGCCGGAGAACCTTACGAAGGTATCGGCAGGGGCACACTGAATATTGAGGGTATGCCAGTCTATCGGGATGCCATTGGAGGTATCGGAACGCCTACCAGTGACCACGAACGGACAAAGATGAGCATAGACACTACGCACGTGTTGGCGATAATGAATGCGTATGGAGGAAGTGAGGGATTGGTTGAATCCGTCAATTATATGGTAGGGCTGATGAAAGAGTTTGCAGAGGCTCAGGATATAGAAATCGTTTATTTCGAATAAAACCAAAACGTATGGATATAGAGAAAATTTTAGCGGAAGGTATTATCTTTAAAGGTGCCGGCTTGAAAAAGGAAAAAGAAGAAAAGGTAAAAACGAAAGCAAAGAAGAAAGCATATATAACCGGAACACATGGATCTGGTTCAGCAAAAATGAAGGCAGAATATCGCCGCCGCCGTGCCAATCGGCATAAAAACGGGTAACCGGATGCATACATATATCCGCATCGGGGAAGAAACTTTGTCGAAACGTAGCGATTTCTGTGCAATATCACCGATTTTTGTTTTGCATACCGATTAAAAACCTTATATTTGTTCTATGCAAAACAATCTAAAATGATAAGCGTATGAAAAAGTTATTTCTGTTAGCGGTATGTATGTTGTCGATGCTTACGGTGTCGGCACAGATGAGGCCGACGATGATGTTCGAAGTGGGCATCGGCATGAGTGGCTGGACGGGAGATGCGGCAAAAGGTTCGAATGCCATTTTTAATCCGCGTGTAGGTGTTACAGCGGATGTCCCCTTGAACGAATGGTTCTCTTTCCAGCCCGGGCTGAGCTGGGTCTCGAAAGGTGCGAAGATGGAAAATGATGTGAAAGTCAATCAGAACTATTTTCAGGTTCCTTTGATGGCTGCGTTCCACATGCGTGCTACCGATAGCTTCGACCTTGTGTTTACGGCAGGTCCGTATGTTGCAGTAGGCGTAAACGGTAAAACGGAATATGAGCAAAATGATGTTACTACTTCTTGGAAGACTTTCAAGGATGCCGATGGAGTGGGTTGGGACGGCTTTCGCCGCTTCGATGCCGGCATCGGAGTCGGTGTTGCGCTCGATTTCCCACACTGGATAGTAGGCGTGGATGCCGATTTCGGTTTGTGTAAGGTTTGTAAGGATGGTCCACGTAACTATGACCTCTTCTTCAGTGCAGGCTTCAAGTTTTGATAATTTTATATGGAAACGAGGATGAATAATAAGGAACAACATCCTCGTTTTTCTTTCTGTATGTTGTCGTTCCCAATTAAATTCGTATTTTTGTGAAAATTAAAAACGATAGGATATGAAGAATAATCTCATTCGTTTCGATTGGGCGATGAAACGTCTGCTCAGAGACAAGAGCAATTATGTCGTGCTGGAAGGGTTTCTGTCAACTCTATTGGGAGAAGACTTGCACATCGTACGTTTTCTGGAAAGTGAAGCAAACCAGACAGAAGTGAATGACAAGTTTAACCGTGCTGATATGCTGGTGGAAGACGAGCAAGGGCGGCTTCTTATTATTGAAGTGCAGAACAACCACGAGTTAGATTACTTTCACCGGATGTTGTATGGTGTGTCGAAAACTATTTCTGAGTATATTAACCTCGGCGATGATTATGATAAAGTAAAGAAAATCTACTCCATTAATATCGTGTACTTCGAATTGGGACAAGGGAAAGATTATGTCTATCATGGGAAAACCATATTCCGGGGGTTGCATGATCCAAATGACGTATTGCAACTTTCCATACGGCAGAGGGAAAGGTTTATTGGAAAAGACGCCGGAGATATTTTCCCAGAATATTACGTGCTACGTGTAAATGACTTCGATAAAATAGCTAAGACACCTCTTGATGAATGGATAGAGTTCCTCAAGACGGGCAATATAGATAGTTCGGCTACTGCTAAGGGTTTGCCTGAAGCACGGGAGCGGCTCCGGGTGGATTCGCTTTCCGACCAAGACAGGCGTGCATATATCCATGATATGGAGGCTTTGCGCTACCAACGGAGTGTTATTAAAACAGGCTGGTATGAAGGTCGTGCCGAAGGTTTGAAAGAAGGACGTGCTGAAGGACGTGCTGAAGGTCGTGCTGAAGGTCGTGCAGAGGGTAGAGCAGAAGGTAGAGCAGAAGGTCGTGCCGAAGGGCTTGCGGAAGGAGAGGCTAAAGGCAGGGCAGAAGCGAAGGCGGAAAGTGAAAAGGAAATGGCTTTACGCATGAGAGAAATGGCAAAGAAGATGAAAGAAGCAGGTATGCCTGTTGAAACCATTGCCCATTTTACGCAATTGGCATTGGAAGAGATTGAGGAATTATAAAGGAGGAAATAAGCCAAGGAAAGCTGCTAATGTAACTTCCAAAAGGTGAAAAAACTTGATTTTAAAGAAAAAGGACTGGAAGAAATTCGATGAAGAAGAAACTGTTTCTAAAAATCGAAAAACGGTTCGGGCTTCTTGAAGCCTTTTTTGCTGATGGGCATGTAGTGGAGCTGCTTGTCTCCCGTGTCCACTACGATGCAAAGCGAATCGTTCCATTCCTGCAAGTTGGTGAGTCCGGATATGTCGCACGAAAAAGTGCCGGCTTCATAGCGATACTTTTCCCAACCTTCCGGCACGTGGGGGCGATAGCAAAGCTCCAAGCGTAGCGTGTCTGGGCTTTGGCAGGCAGGGTCGTATACCAAGTCTATGGGAATGGATGCATATTCGTAATGCGTGTAAAGGTCGTGAGTAATTGTTGCGAGCGTGGAGAAATCGAAATAACCGCAGTACGCTCCGTAAGAGTTGGAAAAATAAAAGTTCTCGTCTACGCTGCAACTGTCCGGATGCGTGATGCCCCGTTTGTCCGCTTCCGTTTTACTGATGGGGTGGATGACCTTGTAGGTTTCCACAATTCCTACCCTTGCGTTGTCAATGATAGTGAAGCCGGGAGTGCGGTCGCTAAAGAACCGGTTTTCTTCTTTGAACGACAGGCTGTAGTAAGCCCGTTCGTATTTGTCCAGTCCTTTGCTGTAGCAGATGGCGACTTCGTTTCTTCCGTCCGAAAAGAGGTAATAGCCGTCTTCGTCGTTGCCTACGATAGTGCCTCTATTCATCATACTGAGATACCCTCCGTTGTCGATAGTCAGGTCGTGGCAGGATACCAATCCGAATGCGCAGACGAAAAGCGTCCACGCATAGATGCTGCAAGAAAATCTCTTTGTTTTCATCTTTGTCCTGAATAAACGTTTCTTTTCGGCAAATATAGGCAAAAAAAGGAGGCGTAACGCATTATTTGACCGAAAACGGCATAAGCCGTGTAAAAGCCGTTGGGGCTTTCGGACTATTTTTACTATTTTTGCCGTATGAAATACAATCGGGAAAAATGATATGAACAGGAGAATCTTATCTGTTGGAGTCTTTATGGTGTTGATGCTCTCGTCTTTGTTGGCAGGGCGTCAGGGGTATTGCGGTGCCAAAGAAGCGATAACCGCCGACTTGAACCAGGCTTTGTTGCGTATGTTTGAAGAAAGGCAGGAGGATATCGTCACGCAAGACTCCATCCGGGCATACAAGCGGCTTAGGCAAGTGTCGGACGGAGAAGTATGGCTTGCCATTGCCGACCGGAAGCTATGCCGTAATTTGAAGAACCGGAAGCTGAAAGACAATGCCTTCCTTTCGTTTCATATTGTTGATGAGGCTTATCCCGGTAAGTTTCCGGAAGCGGACGTTATCAGCAGTGATACGTTGATAGTGAACAATGAAGCGACCGGAACGACGCTTGCCGTGAAAAGTTACGCACGCCTTTCTGCAATCGGTATATTCCGTATGTCCGACCAGCGTTGGTCGTCCTTGCTGGCTTTTGCTGCGTTGCTTTGGGCGGCGGGAGCTGCATTTCTTTTTCGGAAGAAGGAGACGCCTGCTGGTACCGTCAGCTATGGAGGGCTTTCTTATTCGCCCGAGGACAAGTGTTTCTATGACGCAAGCCATGCGTTTGTCCACTTTACTCCGATGCAATACCGATTGATGTTGATGTTATGGCAGGCTCCTTCCCATTCGGTATCGAAAGAAGAGATATGCGCCCTGCTTTGGCCCAAGAAAGCGGATGCCAACGATACGCTCTATACCTTGGTGAAACGGTTGAAACCGATTCTTGAGGCATGTAGCGAATTGCAGCTTGTCGCTCATAAAGGAAGAAGCTATGCGCTGGAAATCAAATCGAAAACCAGTTGTCAGCCAAATGTCAGGAAGATGTCAGCTACATGTTAGGTGAGTGTGTAGCCTTCGAACGTATTTTTGTGTCCGGACTAAAAACATGGACACAATGAAACGTATCAACATCTTGCTGGTCTTATTCGTATATGCCCTCGTTGGCTCGGCACAGAATGAGACGAAGACTATCGAACTTGGAGAAGTAGAAATAAAGGCGGCTAAAGTAATTCATAAACCCGACGGGCAAATTATTTATCCCACCGAAACGCAGAAAAATGCATCGCATTCGGGGTATAGCATTCTGCAGAAGTTATCCTTGCCCAATATCCGTGTGGATGAGGTTTCGCAAAGCCTCTCTGCCATCGACGGACGGGGAAGCATCCAGTTGCGCATCAATGGCATTATTGTAGGACGGGAAGAAATGCTGGCGCTTTCTCCCGGAAGCATCAGCCGGATAGACTTTATCGACAATCCCGGGGTGAGATACGGAGAAGGAATCGCATACGTTATTAACATTCTGACCCGCCGGGCGGATAGTGGATATACGGTCGGCATTGATCTGACCCAGGCACTGACCGTTAAGTCGGGCAATGATTTAATTTACGGAAAATGGAACGCCGGGAACAGCGAGCTTTCGTTGAGTTATAATTTCGGGTACAAGGACTTTAAGGGAAACCGGACCCATGAAACGGCTCATTATCTGCTTACGGATGGTTCCACTCATACTATTGAGCGGAATGATCTTGCTTCTCGTAGCCGGAATTTTAATAATGGCTTGCAATTGAAATATAATCTTGCCGATTCTGCCGACTATGTGTTTCAGGCTTCGCTAAAGGCTGATTTCTCGCATATCCCCAACAATTATAACCGGAAGCGGATTATAGAAGAAGATGAGCAATATATCGCCACGCAACGCGAATGCAACCGTAGCTCCAGTCCGGTCTTGGATTTGTATTTCTTTAAGCAATTGACTTCCCGTCAGTCGCTGACACTGAATGCCGTAGGGACGTATATCGCCACTTCGCTCCGCAGCAGTTACGATGAGGGTGCGCCGTATGCATATCAGGTGGAAGGGAAGACTTATTCCCTGATGAGTGAAGCCATTTACGAGAACCGGCTCAAGCCTTTTACGTTTACTGCTGGGGCAAACTACATGCAGAAATACACGAAGAATAAGTACACGGGTGATGTAAATTCCGTCAATCCGATGCATAACCGCAGCGTCTACGCTTTTGCCGAGATAAAGGGGAAACTTGGTCCGATAAGGTATGTGGCGGGAGTAGGCGGCAGTTATTTGGATTACCGCCAGCAAGCGCACGATTATCAGTACTGGCTGTTCCGCCCGAAGGCTTCCGTTGCCTACAATCCAGTGCAAGCCGTCCAGCTGAAATATGATTTCCAGATAAGCGAGTATGTTTCGCGGGTGGCGATGATTAGCAATACTTCTATCCGCAACAACAGCATGGAATGGACGCTGGGCAATCCCGATATCCGCCCCAACCGCGAGCAAGCGCATACTTTTCAGGTTTCGTATACGCATCCCCGCTTCCAGTCTTTTGTCCAGGCATACGGAAAACGTTGCCACCAGCCGAATATGGCTACGTATATCCGTACCGAAGACAACCGGTTTGTGTACACCCAACTCAATCAAAAAGAAATCGATGTGCTTAACCTGATGCTGTATGCGAATGGTTGGATAGTCCCCGATAAGCTTTCGATAGCGTTATCTGGTACGCTTTTCCGCTGTTTTAACTTCGGCGAAGACTATACGCATTGCAAGACGTTTTATTCGGGTACAGCCAATGTGCAGGCTTACTTAGGCAAACTTACCCTTTCGGCATTCATGGACAGCGGTTTCCGTTTCCTCGAAGGTGAGACCGAAGGATTCAACGGCTCGTTTGTTTCTCTGAACGCATCCTACCGGTACAAGAACCTGAACTTGTCGCTTGCCTGGCAACAACCGTTTAGAAACCGTTACAAGCAATTCCAGTCGGATGTGTACAACCGTTATGTCCGGAAAACGACTGCTCTGCATTGCCGTGACTTGGGCAATTTCGTGAGCCTGAACATTGCATGGAAATTCTCACAGGGAAGGGCATATAAAGATGTCCGGCGGAACATTGAACAGAAAGCGGATAAAGATACCGGCATCTTGAGGTAAAGCAAAATAGAACACAGAGACACAAAACATATATTTTTGTAGATATAAAACTCTGTGCCTCCGTGTCTCTGTGTTCGAAATTAATATTAATGGTGGAACAGACGGATGCCTGTAAACGCCATCGTGATGCCGTATTTATCGCATGTTTCGATGACATGGTCGTCGCGCACCGAACCTCCTGCCTGGGCGATGTATTCCACGCCGCTCTTGTGTGCACGTTCGATGTTGTCGCCGAAGGGGAAGAAGGCATCCGAGCCTAACGATACGCCTTTCAGCGTGTCCAGCCAGGCACGTTTCTCTTCGCGGGTCAATACTTCGGGCTTTTCGGTAAAGAACTGCTGCCAAACGCCGTCAGCCAATACATCATCGTGATCATCGCTGATGTATACGTCGATGGTGTTGTCGCGGTCGGCACGGCGGATTTTCTCTACCCAAGGCAAGTTCAATACTTTCGGGTGCTGGCGCAGGTACCAGATATCGGCTTTGTTTCCGGCAAGGCGGGTGCAGTGGATGCGGCTCTGCTGGCCGGCGCCGATACCGATGGCTTGTCCGTCCTTCACATAGCACACCGAATTCGATTGGGTATATTTCAGGGTGATAAGCGCAATCATCAGGTCACGCTTTGCCGCGTCGGGCAGGTTCTTGTTCTGTGTCGGGATGTTGGCGAAGAGTTCCTCTCCGTTCAGCTTGATTTCGTTGCGTCCCTGTTCGAAGGTGATGCCGAACACGTCTTTGTGCTCGATGGGAGCCGGACGATATTCCGGGTCAATCTGAATGACGTTGTATGTGCCTTTACGTTTCGCTTTCAGGATAGCCAACGCCTCTTCGGTATAGCCCGGAGCGATAACGCCGTCCGAAACTTCACGGTTGATGAAGCGGGCGGTCTCTTCGTCGCATACATCGCTCAGCGCGATAAAGTCGCCGTAGGAAGACATACGGTCGGCACCGCGGGCACGCACGTATGCGTTAGCGAGGGGAGACAACGGCAGATCGCCTACGAAGTAAATCTGTTTCATCGTTTCGTCCAGTTCCAACCCGATGGCGGCACCGGCAGGGCTAACGTGCTTGAATGAGGTAGCGGCAGGCATGCCGGTCGCTTCTTTCAGTTCTTTCACCAACTGCCAGCCGTTCAGCGCATCAAGGAAATTGATGTATCCCGGACGTCCGTTCAGCACTTCCAGCGGCAGTTCTCCTTCTTTCATATAAATACGTGCTGGCTTTTGGTTGGGGTTGCAGCCGTATTTCAGTTCGAGTTCTTTTGCCATAAGCATTTGTTGTTTAAAATGTTTATTTTCGGCAAATATACGAAAAAAAACGTATCCCTGTACCCCGATGTAACATACAGAATAATCTTTGTAACATTAATATAGGAGAAAAGTCATTTGTTTTGTTTACATTTGCCGGCAGTAAATGATTTTTGAACCTTAACAAGTATATTTCAATTATGAAAGAACAAATGAAAAACAGAATTTTCGGAATGCTTTTCTTGGTGTTATTAGGATTGCCGTTCTTTTCCGTATTGGCTTCAGTTCCGGAAACGCAGGATTTGCTGCAAAGTCCTTGGACGGAGGGGGCTTTCGACACAGGGAAATATCGTAATATTTTTGCTGAAATGGGCTACAGTTCTCAAGAAATTGATGCTCGGGTGCAGTCGGTTTTCGATGAAATCTTTTCACCGGAGAACAAGGTTTATGTTGAACCCGATGACTCTACAGCATATATCTGTGATATAATACATGATGATGTGCGTAGTGAAGGTATGTCATACGGTATGATGATAGCTGTGCAGTTTGAGAAAAAAGACATTTTTGACCGGCTTTGGCGTTGGACTAAGACTTATATGCAGCATAAGGAAGGAGCTTCGGAAGGTTATTTTGCCTGGTGTTGCCGGAAAGACGGGAGTCATATCGATGGAGGGTCGGCTTCGGACGGCGAGCTTTATTTCATTACCTCATTAATTTTTGCTTCGAACCTGTGGGGAAATGATACGGGTATTGATTATCTGGCCGAAGCTCAGCATATACTGGATTGTGCCATGGAAAAAGATGGAACAGATAGTGTTATGCCGCTTATTCATAAAGAACACAAGCTTATTACGTTTGTACCGAATAAGTTCGGTTATGGTTTTACCGATCCTTCTTACCATTTGCCTGCCTTTTACGAAGTTTGGGCGCGTTGGGCTGACGATGGACGTGCTGCATATTGGAAAGAATGTGCTGAACGCAGCCGCCATTTTTTGCATAAGGCAGTTCATCCTGTTACAGGGTTGACTCCTGATTATAGTAACTACGACGGAAGTTTGATGCATAAAGGTTGGATGATAGGCGATGCTTTCCGTTTTGATTCTTGGCGTGTGCCGATGAACATTGCGCTTGATTATTCGTGGTCATGTGCCGACCGGGAATGGCAGCAGGCATACGGCAATAAGATTCAGGATTTTCTGTATGGACAGGGGATTGATACGTTTGTCAATCAATATAATGTGGATGGCACAATGTTGCCAGACAGTTTGCAAATGGGAAAACCTTCTCATGCGCCAGGACTTGTGGCTACGGCGGCCGCTGTATCGCTGGTCTGCACACATGCCAAAAGTCGTGAGTTTGTGCAGCGTTTGTGGGATAGTCGTCCTACTCCAGGTTTCAATTATTACTACGATGGATTACTCCGTTTATTCGCTTTTATGCATTTGAGCGGAAAGTATCGGGTGATATTTCCAGTACAGCGGTGATTTATACTATGCGCGGTATGCATTTGTTGATGTCACAGTTACAGTGTGCTGTCTCCGTTCTGTTCGCCACGCATTACTAAGCTGTACTTTATCATATTCAGATGATTTAAAAGGTTGTTGTTATTATCTTCTTCTCTCAACGCAGATAGCCTCGTCTGGTGTAAGATTAATAATCTTCCGCTTGTAAGATTAATAATCTTGCAGCCTGAAGATTATTAATCTTACAGCGGATGGACTTATATAGCGGCTTTATTCAGAAGAGGTTTGTGTGTATGTCCGACGGGTTATCGGAAAGGAAAAGCTGATGGGTTTGTCCAAAAGGGAGATCTTGGACTCAAAAATCTTTTGGGAGTCAATCTCTTCTATATCGGATTGTTGTTGGGTATTTGTATGAAAATATGTTCCATAATGTAGTTCGGCTTTGTAAAAACTGACCAAAGCCCAGCCTCCTACAAAGGAAGCGGTGGCGATAAGAAGTACTGAAACGATGATAAATTCCATATTGTCGGTTGTTGGTTATGTTTCTTAGTCAATAAACAAGAAGATGCCCTTAGAAGCTGTTTTGAATTTCTCCAAAAAGTTTTTCTTGGCTTGATGTATCCGTTTTCGTGTGTGCTTTGGGCGATTTTTTGGTCCTTTCCGCTCCTGTTCTTCGTCA
>NZ_NFJA01000062.1:0-22821 GCF_002159615.1 Bacteroides sp. An279 | reverse complement strand
ATTGCCGCATCTGGATGTACCGCGGGGCATGGGCGGAATGGGAAATCGAGAACATCGAGATGGCTGTGCCGTTCAGTCCCGAAGAGCTTCGTGCGAAACGGAATTCCATCCTGAAGCACCAGTCTCAGATGGAGAGTGCACCGTTCTTGGGCAATGACGAGCGCCTCTTCTGGCAACGCAGCGAGGACCGCAACCGTGGCACCGCTTCGCTTTACGATAAATTAGGGCTTGCCTGCTACGAGGCGATGGAGGCTTTTGTAGAGTATAAGCCGTTGTAGAGGTTGGATTGATATAGCTTTCATCGGCTTACGGATATATCTTCATGAAGTGATGATGATATATCCGTAGGCCGATGAATCTATATACGTTCCTCTTCGGAATCGGCTGATGTCTTTTCTTGAATTTCTTCTTTGAATGCGGCTTCTTCCGCTTCTGCTATGATGCGTTCCGTATCATCATAGCGTTCTGTTATGAGTTCTTCCCGGACATCAATGGTTTGATCCTCGTTGGTCTCCATTACGCTGGGAGAATCTTCTGTATACACCGGTTCTGTGTCTTTCTCTCTTTCGGCTTTTGATGCAAAAATCGCATCTATGAATTGAGGGTCATTCTTTATTTTCTGCAGGGTCTCGTGGGCAGCTTCTTGCTGTGATTCTTTTTTGGAATATCCTTTCCCGTTTCCGGCAGGAATACCTTCTACCAATATTTGTGTGTTGAACACGGGGTTTTGTTCTTCGTCTACCGACTGATTGACCAGTTTGAAGGTTACTTCGAACTTGTTTTTCTGGCTCCACTCAATAAGCTTAGACTTGAAATTGACTTCTTTGCGTGAAATTTTGTCCAGATTCAAATATTGGTTGATGATGCGTTCTTCCATAAACTTCTTACAGGCGCGATAGCCCCGGTCCAGATATAGTGCACCAATCAGAGCTTCGAAAGCATTGCCACACATATAACTGTTGTGAGAAGATTGGCGGGTGGTGAACTTTACCAGTTTATCCAGTCCGATTTGTACCGCCACATGGTTGAGTGTTTCCCGTTGTACGATTTTCGAACGTGTATTGGTCAGAAATCCTTCGCGCTTACCTTCAAACTTTTTGTATACAATATCAGCTACCACGGCATCCAGAATGGCATCACCCAAGAACTCCAGTCGTTCGTTGTTCAGCACACGTCCTTTCTCGTTTTTGATGGAAGACGATTTATGCAGCAATGCTTGTTTGTAGATGTCAATGTTCCGCGGATAGAATCCGGTCATTCGGTAAAAACAAAGATAAGGCTCCTTGTCCTTGCGGAAGAGGAGTCTTATCTTATCTGTTATATTGCCAAACACAGTTTATTCAGTGTATTTTTTAATGATTACACATGCATTGTGTCCACCGAAACCAAATGTATTGCTCAAGGCTGCACGGACGGTACGTTCCTGTGCCTTGTTGAAAGTAAAGTTCAGGGTATAGTCGATGTTTTCATCGTTATCTCCTTCTTCGTGGTTGATGGTCGGGGGTACAATGTCATTCTTAACAGACAGTACGCAGGCGATGGCTTCTACTCCTCCGGTTGCGCCCAGCAGGTGTCCGGTCATGGATTTGGTAGAACTGATGTTCAGTTTGTAGGCATGTTCTCCGAACACGTCTTTGATGGCTTTCACTTCAGAAACATCGCCTACAGGGGTAGAAGTCCCGTGTACATTGATATAGTCGATATCTTCCGGTTTCATACCGGCATCTTCCAATGCGTTCATCATCACCAGTTTGGCTCCTAATCCTTCAGGATGGGAAGCTGTCAGGTGATAAGCATCTGCCGAAGCGCCTACGCCGGCAAGTTCCGCATAAATCTTGGCTCCGCGTGCTTTGGCATGTTCCAGCTCTTCCAGAATCAGGCATCCTGCACCTTCACCCATGACAAAACCGTCACGGCTTCCGCTGAACGGACGTGAGGCACGTTGCGGGTCATCGTTGCGGGTAGAAAGGGCATGCATGGCATTGAAACCTCCTACACCAGCAGGGAAGATAGCAGCTTCGGCACCACCGGTCACGATGATGTTGGCTTTGCCCAAGCGGATATAATTGAACGCGTCTGCGATGGCATTCGAAGAAGAAGCGCATGCAGAAGTCGTGGTAAAGTTCGGTCCGTGGAATCCGTACATGATAGAAATCTGTCCGGAAGCGATGTCGGCAATCATTTTAGGAATAAAGAACGGATTGAATTTAGGACCGATGGTATCTTTGGTCTTTTCGTATCCGGCTACTTCTTCTTCGAACGTATGTATACCTCCGATACCTACGCCCAGGATGACTCCGATTTTGTTCAAGTCTTCTTTTTCCACATCAAGACCCGCATCAGTTACTGCTTCTTTGGCTGCTACTACCGCATACTGGGTATATAAGTCCATTTTACGGGCTTCTTTGCGGTCGATGAAATCAGTGGCATTGAAGTTTTTTACCTCACAAGCGAACTGAGTCTTGAATTTGGATGCATCAAAATGAGTAATAGGTCCTGCTCCGCTTACTCCGTTCAGCAGGTTGTTCCAAAAGTCTGGAACCGTATTTCCTACCGGAGTAATTGCACCAAGACCTGTTACTACTACTCTTTTTAATTCCATAAACAGAATTACTTATTTTGCGTTAGCTTCGATATAAGAGATAGCGTCTCCTACAGTCTGGATTTTTTCTGCCTGGTCGTCAGGAATAGAAATACCGAATTCTTTTTCGAATTCCATGATCAGTTCTACAGTATCCAAAGAGTCTGCACCCAAATCGTTAGTAAAGCTAGCGGTCGGAGTAACTTCTGATTCTTCTACACCCAGTTTATCAACGATGATTTTCTGTACTTTTGATGCGATTTCAGACATAATTTTCTTGTTTTAAGTTTATAAATAGAATAATTTTGTTTAATTTTCGGTGCAAAGGAATAAATATTTCTCGTTCTATACAAATATTCGGGCAAATAAATGCATTCTCTTTGCACATTTTTATATATTCTGTGCACGAAAACAGGTAAAAATATGAAGAAAATAGCAATTTTGGCATCGGGTGAAGGAACGAATGCCGAGCGGATCATCCGTTATTTTGAAGAGAAAGAGGAAGTAAGCGTAGAAATTGTCGTTGCATCACGTACTACTGCTGGAGTTATCAAACGTGCCGAACGGTTGGGAGTGCCGTGCCGGGTGGTAACTTCTGCCGGATTTGCTTCGGGAGAGGCGCTGGAAGTGCTATGCGGGTATGAAGTTGATTTTATTGTACTTGCCGGCTTTTTGTTGCGTATTCCAGAAGATATTTTGCGGGTTTGGCCCTGCCGTATTGTAAACATCCATCCATCATTGTTGCCTAAGTTCGGTGGGAAAGGCATGTATGGCATGCATGTACATGAAGCAGTGTTGGCGGCAGGAGAAAAGGAAAGCGGCATAACGATACAATATGTCAACGAACGTTATGACGAGGGGGATTATATCTTTCAGGCACGATGCGAAGTGTTGCCTGATGATACGCCCGAACGCTTGGCTGCACGTGTGCATCAGTTGGAGTACCGCTATTATCCGGAGGTGATTGAGAAGCTGGTGCGGCAGCATGTGTAAAAAATGTCTTTGAACGAATCCTGTTTTTTTCTTTGGTATCTATTTTCTTTTTCGTTATTTTTGTGGCCTTAATAAAGCTAGAAATATGGAAAATAAACTGGTTATTTACAATACGTTGAACCGCCGGAAGGAATCGTTTGTTCCTTTACACGCTCCTCATGTGGGAATGTATGTATGCGGTCCTACTGTTTATGGAGACCCTCATTTGGGACACGCACGTCCTGCCATTACCTTTGATATCCTGTTCCGTTACCTGCAACATCTGGGCTATAAAGTGCGTTATGTGCGCAACATTACCGATGTGGGCCATCTGGAGCACGATGCCGATGAAGGAGAAGACAAAATTGCCAAGAAAGCACGGCTGGAACAGCTGGAGCCGATGGAGGTGGTGCAGTATTACCTGCTCCGCTACCACAAGGCGATGGAAGCCCTCAATGTGCTTCCACCCAGCATCGAGCCGCACGCTTCGGGACACATCATCGAGCAAATCAAGCTGGTAGAGGAAATCCTGAAAAACGGATATGCCTACGAAAGCCAAGGTTCGGTGTACTTCGATGTGGCAAAATACAACAAAGACCACCATTATGGCGTGCTTTCGGGACGCAACCTGGATGATGTCATCAATACCACCCGCGAACTGGACGGGCAGCAGGAAAAGCATAACCCAGCCGACTTCGCCCTGTGGAAATGCGCCCAGCCCGAACACATCATGCGCTGGCCTTCGCCATGGAGCGACGGTTTCCCCGGCTGGCACTGCGAATGTACTGCGATGGGACGCAAGTATCTGGGCGAGACATTCGATATACACGGAGGAGGCATGGACCTTATCTTCCCGCATCACGAATGCGAAATCGCGCAAGCCGTGGCTTCCGAAGGACATCCCATGGTACGCTATTGGATGCACAACAACATGATTACCATCAACGGGCAGAAGATGGGCAAATCGTTGGGTAATTTCATTACGCTCGAAGAGTTCTTTACCGGCTCGAACAAGCTCCTTGCCCAAGCGTATTCGCCGATGACCATCCGTTTCTTCATCCTGCAAGCGCATTACCGCAGCACGGTGGACTTCAGCAACGAAGCCCTGCAAGCAGCCGAGAAGGGCTTGGAACGCCTGCTGGAAGGCATCAAGAACCTCGAGCGCATCACGCCGTCCGCTTCTACTTCAGGCATCGAGCCTGCCGGCTTGCGTGAGAAATGCTACGAAGCGATGAACGATGACCTGAACACACCGATTGTCATCTCGCACCTCTTCGACGGCATCCGCATGATTAACACCGTACTTGATAAGAAAGCGACCATCAGTGCCGCCGACTTGGAGGAGCTGAAGAGCGTATTCCACCTGTTCGCGTTCGATATTTTGGGATTGAAGGCAGAAGGTGAGAACAATGCCGCCCGCGAGGAAGCCTTCAGCAAGGTGGTAGACATGTTGCTGGAAGAACGCATGAAAGCCAAAGCCAACAAAGACTGGGCAACAAGTGATAAGATTCGCGATAGCCTTGCTGCATTAGGTTTCGAGGTAAAAGATACAAAAGACGGGTTTACCTGGAGGCTGAACAAGTAAGGTTTCCACCACAGATTAAAGCAATTTGCAGATTAGCGCGGATAACTTCGTCTGGTGTAAGATTATTAATCTTCCGCTTGTAAGATTAATAATCTTGCAGCCTGAAGATTAATAATCTTACAGCGGATGAACCTATTTTGATGTTATACCTGCGCGGTATGAAATTGTGCATTTTAATGGAACACAGAAAGACACAGACGGACACAGATTCTATTTTAATGTGCCAATGAATAATAGGGCAATGTGCTAATTTATTTTCACATTAGCATATTGTTTATTGACCTATTCTTCTGTGTTTCTTTGTGTATTCTTGTGTGGTCTGGGTTCTCTATGATAGCATCAACAAAATGCACATTTTGATGCTGTTTAAATAAAGAAACCATATAACGAAAAAGAGGGAATGTCCATGCACCCCCTCTTTTTTTATTCCTGTAAATTGCAGGTATTCATTAATCAGAATTTGTTCATTTCCTTTCAGGTCATTTCCGATCTCCAAAAGTTACGTTAAAGCCTAAGCTGACGTTCATATTTCCGCTCTTGACAGGGATGAACTGCGGGGTGACTTTACCCATCAAGTGGTCCATACCAATGAAGAAGTTGAATCCACGTGGATGAAAGTTCAGCAACCATCCGAATGAAGAGCCGAATGAAGAAATCGCATAGTTGACACCGGCATCAAACCATTTGATAGGAGCAACGTTGGCAGAAATGCGGCCTTCCGACCAACTGTATTTGCCATTGATACGGGTAGAAGACAAGAAGCCGAAATGCAGCTTATTGTAAAGCGGAAATGCATATTCTGCACCAATATTTAATGTAGCTCCCAGCATGGCTGTACGTTTCACGCCATTTTCTGTGCGGTGGAAGCTGGCATAATCTTCCAGGTCTTTGCCAATGGCATCCAATTGGCTGTTCAAAGAATTGGGGTCATCGTCTCCCAGTTCGGAATCGACCGCAATGTTTTTGAATCCGTCAAATTCCCATGCACTGTTGCTTGTAGCAGCTTTGATTGTATTATTCCATGAAATGAAGCCGAAATCCAGCAAGGCTGCCGAAAGTGTCAGGTCATCCATAATCTTATAAGTGGCACCTAAATCAATAGCCATACCGAATCCACCTAATCCCGGGCTGTCCACATCGATGTTATCCCAGTCAATCAGGTCACGTTGGCTCGGATTGTCTAGCTTTCTGCCGCTTTCTTCTTTGGTAGGCATCATCAGTCCTTTCAGTGAGGCGTTCATTTCACCGTTGGCTCTTACCATCCATTTGTCTTGTGCCATTGTGACATCCATCTCGGTCATTTTCATGCTGAGGTTTGCTCCGCCTAACAGGAATTTTAATTTACCGCCCACATTCAATTTATCGTTAATTTTGCGGGAGTGGCCAAATGCCAGTTCGACATAATTGTTTGATTCAATGCCTAAATTTTCCATGTGGTAGTGTGTTTCGTTTCCGGTCATACCCATTTTCATGAAGGTAAACAAATCATACGGAAGATTCATGCTGGTATTCGAACGCAGGTTAATATCGACCGTATTGAATCCTCCCCATGCATGGAATCCGGCCGACAACAGTGTCAGGTTGATGTTGGCATTGATGCGGTTATTGTCTTTCAGCCCACTTAGAAATTCCTCTCCACTGATGCTAGAATGCATGAACGTAGTCAGTTGGTCGTTTTGTGGGAATAAGAATGTGCCTACACCGATATTTCCCTGTGTCCCGATATTGATATTACCTAAAGCAGGGATGCTGATGTAGTTGCGTTCTCCAGCGAATGCCGGATTCAATTGGTGACGATAGCTGTATCCTTCAAGGAAGTATCCGGAGTGCAAAGCTTGTGCCGAGACAGTCAGGCATGAGCCTGCTACGGCAGCTACGGTTAAAAGTTTATGTATTTTTTTCATAAATGTCTATCTTACTTACGAATATTGAATAGCTGTTTGTGTTAATTTAAGTCTACGGTAATTCCACCTCTGACGGTAATGATTACATTGTCGAGTACCAACGCTTGTTTTTCGTTCAGTACTTGGCCTTGTACTTCGGTAGGAACTTCGGCTACTACCCGGTATGAGATACCGTCCATGTTCTTCAATGCTCCGTCAGCATGAGATTCCAGGCGTATAGTCAGTTTGCTGGAAGAAGGATTCTCTGGAGTTCCGGCAGTGATATTGCCCTCTACTGTAGCAGTGATTTCATCCATTACATTGCCGTCGCGGTCGATGGCATTTGCTGTCATGGTCATGCCTAGTGGAATGGTATTTGTCGCATCCAATGAGATTTCGGCGTGCCGTACATCCAAGTCTTCCATATCACTGTTCCAGCCATCCATTTGATCGTTATAAACGATTTCTGTACCGTTGTTGAATTGCAAAGGTGCTACGACATTATAGTCTGTCTTGACGGTGTAGTCTCTACCCAGGGTCATGGTAATGCGTTCTTGTACGGCTGTGGCTTCAATGTTTTCAATCCGGATTTCATCAGGAATGGTTTCCACAAGGTCATTCAGATTGGAAACGGTAATGATTTCGTCAGCCGTAATTCCGGCGTCATCACTCAGGCGGTGCAGGCAGATGACGTAATCGGTACGATTGGCAGGGATGATAATCTCTTCTGTTCCGTTTTCTTTGTTACCCAGTGCGATGGTGTGCAAAAGTTGTGTTTCTTTGTACGGCATGAGGTCGGCAGTAAAGTTGACTGCAACCGGTGATTCATTACTTACATAGAGATAAATCTTCGGGTCGGTCATGTCGATTCTTACTTCATTGTCTTGCAGGAATTCGGGCAGGTCGTTGACGGTTACCGGGTCAATGGTAATGTCTACCTGTGGGTCTACCATCGCCGTAACTTCTGTCAGTTCAATATTGCCGATATTCAGTTCTGTGTTCAGCTCCAGCTGTACATTTTGTTGGGTAAGGAAATCTTCCGCTCTCAGGTAAGCATGTCCTTCTACCGGTATATCTCCATTGATAACCAGATGGCCCGGTGCTATCAAACCTTCGTTATCACCCATGCTTTCGAAATTGATAGCGGTAACTGATACCGGGACTGATAATGTTTCACCGCTTCTGACAGGTACATCTTCGGTAAAAGTCAGTGTATTGCCTTCTATCAGAAAACGTGAGTCTCCATCACTGCTGATAGTCAGGTAAGAAGGGAAAGTAATTTTAAATCCTTCTGCAAGGTGCATCTGACGGGCATTTCCACTGAACTTTATGTTCAAGGAAGAAGTAGATGTAACATCTGAATAATAGAGTGCAGTAACATCTGTCGTAACATCTGTTTTATCCACGCGGAAAGAAGTCTGGTCGTTTACATCAGCTTCTGCATTTTGGCTGGGTACATACTCGAAATCCAAGGTCGTAGTAGAAGCTTCTGTGGTAATCTGGTCTCCCTCAATGGTTACATTTTCTACATTTACTGTTGATTCAGAGCCTTCTCCATTCATGGTTAATGCGTAATTGCCGTCAGCATCAGCCTGTACATCACTTTCCGGGTCAAGATCGAAAATTTTTTCTAATGTGATAGAATCCGTATTGCTGCCCGGAATGCTTAAGTTTTCTCCACCTACCGTGATGGTCATGTCTACGTCTTTGCTCAAGTCGTAAGCATTGTCGACACATGCGGTAATGCCTAACAGGGACAATGCGAATAGTCCTCGAAGTGTGTTAATTTTTAAACCTCTGTTTGTCATATTTCTGATTGTATAAGTTAATTCGGTGCAAAATTACCGAAAAAGTTGTGTAAACGAACACATTTTAGAAAAAAAAGAACAGTTTGATAACCTGTTTATTCTTAGGGATTTAAAGCAAAATTGGGATATTTTGAGAGTGTAGATGATTTTTTGATAGAACAATTTTGCTTTTAAAGTAGGTTGGAAGTATGTGATTTGATGGGAAATCGGTGTAGAATTGTAGCAAATCAATGTTTAAGAATAAGGAGAAAATGTTGCGTCTGCTATGTCTCTACCGCTTTATGTCCTAATAGACATGTGAATGTCCGCAATTAGCCAGAATAATGGTGTGCAAAATGAATATATACTTACTTTGCCGTTTCAGTTATCTTCGTAGGCTATAGCAGTTAACTGGAATGGCTTATGCAGTATATCTTCGTTTTCAGGGTATTGGCTAATTGTGGATATTCGTATTCATATTTTATTTTTTTACAATGGATGTCAACGGATGACGGTTTCCTTTTATTTCGGTCAGGAAGGCTTTTGCCGAACCGAAATTAAGATACATGTCAAGCCGTACGGGCAGGTGATTCAGGTCATCGGTGACGAAGAAAGTAATGACTTCTTTTTCCTTATTGTCGACATATTCTACCAATGAGAATACCAGGCAACGGTAAGTCGTGCCGTTTTCTGATGTGAAGTTTTCCTTGCCCCGGTAAATAAGGGTCTGCTTTTCCACTGCTTTTCCGGTAGCCATTGAGAAGAGGATTTTCATGCCTACTTTGTAGTCGGTAGGGTCGTACGAACGTGCCTGCAGCAGGATGCTCAACATGTCGTAGACACAGACATCCATTTCATCGTGCTTGGGGGTAGTGACGCCTCGTAGGGTGCGTTGTTGGTCAACGATGCACTTTCCATTCTTATAACTGAATTTCACTTCGTCTACGGTGTATCGCTTTCCTTCTTCGGCTCCTTTACGGAAATAGAGCGGTTCCAACTGTTGGCTGGTGATACAGGTCAGCGTATCACGCATCTTGAACCACCGGTCGAATCTTTTATTCGTATAAGAGTTTAAGTCGGTACGCAAGCAGGATCGTCCGTTGTAGGTGGCTTCGTTGACGCTCATTTTTGCCCAGCCCACGTTGAACCAGATGAATTTCCAGTTGAACTTCAGTTCATAATGCAATGTTTCACCCGGCTGGATGGCATTGTTTACGGCACCGCATTGGGCTTTTATCGCCAGGCTTCCTGTCAGCAAGCACAGGCAGAGTAAGATTTTCTTTATCATGTTCGTCCTAGGTTTTTGGCTCTTTCTTTGTTTCGGTCTTTAATTTTTTTTGCTTCGTCGGGTTTTTGCTTCTTTATTTCGTTTGGTTTTTGTTTGTCGAGCGGAATAGCATGAATGTTCCAGGTTTCTTCAAACTCGAAATTTGCTTTCATTTCCCAGGTTTTCGGGAAATAGAATACCTCTTCAGGTTGCAGTTTCTCGTCGTAGTTTCCTGTATCCCATTTGCCATTGTTGTTTGTATCATTAAACAAGCGGATGTAATATTTCGTTCCGGGTTGCAGGAAGTAAAAGTCGCACGTGTTTTTTTCAGAAACAGGTTGCTGGCGTATTACTGCATCGCTGTTGTTTAATAGTTGTACGATGGCATGCGGTCCGGCTCCCACAATATTGAGGTAGAGCGTGCCGTATGCATCAGTGGTCTTTACTTTCAGCTTATTTTCCACTTTGTTGGTATAAAGTCCGTAGATACCTTTGAAGCCGAGTGAATCTATGGTAAGCTGGTATTCTTGTCCGGGTTGCCAATTGGCAAGTATTTCATAACGCCTTGGAGCGATGGTGTCGGCCATAAAAATGAAAGGTGTGTCTTGCCATACCGAGTCTACCATCGTCTGCATGTGGATAGCCGTTGTGTCGATGTTTTCCACCGGCTCTTCAAAACTCAAGACGATGTTACGGTTGATATCCAGTTCAGAAGGCGCGTCTACGTTCATGGTGAGGAATGGAGTTTCCACTACGATGGTATCACCTTTCTTTTCTTTCTTCTTGCGTTCTTTTTCTGCTTTTTCGTCAGCTTCTTTTTTCATTGCCAGACGGCGTTCACGCGGAATCTTATTTATCATACGCAGGGTGTCGGTAGTGGGTACCAGTTTTCCTAATGTATCAGTTTCCAGATACTTCAGTTCGATGGTCAGGGTGTCGCGCTCGCATAACGTAGTGTCTTTCACCCAATAGGTGATGCTGTCGTTCCGTTGGTTTGCTTCCACGATGAGCTGTTTCTCGTCGAAGTCCAGTCCTCTCAATGTGGGCAGGGTGTCGGCTTTCGCACTGAAATAAAGAGCGAATTTCTTGGTGTCTGGACGTTCGCTCTTGGCAAGGTATTGTAATGAACTTTCCTGCTTAAAGGCACGCATCATGATGTCATCGGGCATAAAGCGGGTATAATGTACTTCGTATATGGTATCGATGTGTGTAGTATCGATTTCGTTCCATACTGTGTCGTGACGTAAAGCAGGTGCCATACTTGGGATAATGAGTGAGTCGGACCATGCCACGGTTTCGGTCTTTGAGTCGTACATATAGTTCTGGTTTCCGTCCTGCAAGGCATAAATGCGGTATTTGCCCGGTGCGATTCCCCGGATGGTGAACTGTCCGCGGCTGTCGGTGCGCGATATACGGTCGAACGGGAGCTTGGTGAAAGCGGTGTCGTTCAAATTCTTATGTAATCCAACCTGTATACCTTTTATAGGTTCCAGGTTTTCGGCATTGAGCACGGTGCCCGATACCGCCATGGTATCTATTTCGGGGCCGGTAGAAAAGGCATACGAGAATAGTCCCAACGGATTGCCTTCATTATTGTCTACAATGGCATCTCCGAAGTCGATGGTATACGTAGTATTTGCCACCAGTGAGTCGATAAACTTCACCACGACCCGTTTTCCGCTGGTTTTTACTTCGGGTTGTTCGCGCTGTGGGGGAGAGATGATGACTTTTTCCGAAGCATTTTCCAAATTGATGAATTCATCGAATTCGATGGATACATTCTTACGGGTGTTATTGATGGCATTCGGAGCCGGTGTGGCACGTACAAACTTGGGAGGCTCTTCATCGTAAGGACCTCCATCGGGCGAACCCGTGCTGGCACAGGCGTAAAATCCGATGATAATCAGTAACAGGGCAAGGTATTTGGGTATGGGCTTCATGCAATAAGTTTACGAATTAAGTTTCAACATTTCTTCTATATAGTCGCGGTTGTTGCTCAGGCGGGGTACCTTGTGTTGTCCTCCCAGCTTTCCTTTTTGCTTTAACCAGTCGTGGAACAAGTTGGGGCGTGCCACGATGATTTCCAGTTCCTGTAAAGTGATGTCTTTATGCCGTTTGGCTTCATAGTCGGAATTGATTTCCTGCAAAGAGCGGTCGAGCACGTGACGGAACTTATCCAGCGAGTCGGGCATCACGCTGAACTCAATCAGCCATTGGTGGCGGCATTTGGCATTGGCGTCCATAAAGACCGGAGCTGCCGAGTACTCCAGAACTTGTGCACCTGTAGCGTCACATGCCTTGGCGAGTCCTTTTTCGGCATTGTCCACCATCAGTTCCTCGCCGAAAGCATTGATGAAATGCTTGGTACGTCCGGAAATGATGAATTTATACGGGTCTTTTTGGGTAAACTTTACCGTGTCACCCAGGATATACCGCCATAAGCCGCACGAAGTACTGATGACGATGGCATAATTACGTCCCGTTTCTATGCCAGTCAAGGGTACGATGGTGGGATGCGGATTGTCTATTTCTTCCAGTGGGATGAATTCGTAAAATACATCGTAGTCTATCATCAGAAGCATTGCAGGGTCGGACAGGTCGTTTTGCAAGCCAAAGAAACCTTCGCTGGCGTTGTAGGTCTCCATGTAGTGCATCTTGTCGGACGGGATGAGCTGTTTATATTGTTCACGGTAAGGTGTGAAGCATACTCCTCCGTGGAAGAATACTTCCAGGTTGGGCCAGACTTCGTTGAGATGTTTGGCACCGGTTTTCTCCAGAATGCGCTTGATGACGGCAAGCATCCACGAGGGTACTCCCGAAAGGTTCGTCACGTTTTCATGGATGGTAGTTTCGGCAATGCGTTCCACCTTTTCTTCAAATTCGCTTAGCAGGGCAATTTCCTTGCTGGGCACGCGGATAAGGTTCACCAGCGGGTTGATGTTTTGTATCAGGATGGCAGAAAGGTCGCCTACCAGGCTGTCCTTTACATTGTAATTCGGGCTGTGGCTTCCTCCCAGTATCAGTCCTTTGCCCGAAAAGAACTTGCTTTCCGGATTCGAGCGCAGGTAGAGAGCTACGGCATCGGTTCCGCCTTGATAATGGACGTGCCGTAATCCGTCTTTGCTTACGGGGATGAACTTGCTCTTATCGTTGGTAGTGCCCGATGATTTGGCATACCAGATGACACGTCCGGGCCACAGCACGTTTTTTTCGCCATGGCGCATACGGTCTACATAGCCTTTCACGTCTTCGTAGGTCTGGACCGGTACCCGCTGGAAATCAGCGTATGTCCGGATATGGGCATAATCGTATTTTTTCCCCCATTCCGTATCAGAAGCATTCTCGACCAGCTTGTGGAAAACTCTGTCTTGAATGGCTTCGGCTTGTGTGTTATAGCAATCTATTTCCTTTTGGCGGGAAACAAACAACTTTTCGATTAACTTTGTTGAAACCATTGGTATTCCTTTTTTATGGCACACGCATACAGGACTAGTGTGTCCGAAGCGTCTTTCTTGTGCTATTGAAACGCTGCAAAGTTAGCCTATTTCTTGTATTTGTGGTGTATTTTTGTGTTAGAAAAGACAAATCTACACTTTTTTCTTATAACTTTACCACACGAAGACAAATTTTGAAGGTTATGAGAATCGGAATTTTAACGGCAGGAGGTGATTGTCCGGGCATAAACGCTACCATCAGAGGCGTTTGCAAGACGGCTATCAGTTATTATGGAATGGAAGTATATGGTATCCACAATGGCTTTCGGGGATTGCTGGACGATGATGTAATCCAGCTTACTGAGAATTCGTTGGGCGGATTGCTTACGATGGGGGGCACGGTGCTGGGTACTTCACGTGTGAAGCCTTTCCGGAAAGACCGTGGGTTTTCGCTTTCCGATAGCAGGCCTGCGGCATTGCTGAAGACGATTCATGACCACGGACTTGAGTGCCTGGTCTGTATCGGAGGAAACGGCACGCAGAATACGGCGGCCATGCTTGCCAAAGCCGGAGTGAATGTGGTGATGATACCCAAGACTATTGATAATGATGTGTTCGGTACGGATATTTCGTTCGGGTTCGATTCGGCGGTGAGTATTGCCACCGAAGCCATTGACCGTCTGCACTCTACCGCCAGTTCGCACCAGCGTGTGATGGTAATCGAGGTGATGGGGCACAAGGCAGGATGGATAGCCCTTCATTCGGGTATGGCAGGAGGGGGTGACATCATCCTGATTCCCGAACTTCCGTTCAATATACATAATATAGGTGATGTCATCATCAACCGGTTGAAGAAAGGGAAACCCTATTCGATTGTGGTGGTAGCGGAAGGTATTCCCACCTTTAACGGGAAAAAGGCTGCTCAATACATAGCCGAGGAAATCGAGTATGAGACCGGTTTTGAGACGCGTGAAACGGTGTTGGGATATATCCAGCGCGGAGGAAGTCCTACGGCGTTCGACCGTACCCTTGCCACCCGTATGGGAGGGCACGCTACGGAACTGATAGCTCAAAAGCAATTCGGGCGGATGGTGGCGCTCCGGGGTTCGGAGATAGTGTCTGTTCCCTTGTCGGAGGTAGCGGGCAAGTTGAAATTAGTTACTGCCGATAACGATTTGATAATTCAGGGCAAACGCATGGGCGTATGCTTCGGATAATGCACATAGCTTCATCGGGCAACGGAAGTATATGCGCAACCCGATGAAGCTATGTGCGTGGCATGGTGCAACTATATGTGTCGCACCATGCTTATTTATTGTGCCGTGGCATCATTGCCTGTTGTGGCGTAAAGTCCTATCATAGCACCGGTGAATCCACCTGCCACATTGGTCGAAAGAATATCTCCCGAAACGGTTCCACCTACAGGCTGGAAGGTCTTTCCGTCTGTAGAATAACTGAAAGTATACTGGTCGCCCGTGGCTTTCACCTGCAATAGGATGGGGCGTGTTTCCTTAACCGGAGTACTTGCCAGCACGGTAGAGTTTCCTTTTTCGGTGCGTTGCAATACCAGTACGTCTTCTTCTCCTTTCTTGGTCACGCCGAACACGTAGTTGAAGGCTTCGCTTTGGTAACATGTAATACCAGCCAGGTCGGTCTCCGAACGTGGAATGTAGTTCAGGGTGGTAGTGGCCGTAAAGTTGAGGTGTTGCTGGCGATAGAACAAGGTAGACGTAGGTTGTACTACCTTGATGTTTACATCGTATGGGTTGATGGTCAGTCCATTGGGCGAAGTGGAGATGAATTTTTCGCGTGCTCCTCTTATGCCTACCCAGCGGTAATCCAGTGTGTCCGAAGTGAAATCTTCAGTATAGGTGAAGTTTCCGTTCGGGAAGAAACCGTTTTGTCCGGTCTGGTTGGTGACACCTGCCGGCATTTTCAGCTTAGCCTTTAGAGGTTCCATTCCTCCTTCGAATACGGGGAAAGTGCTGCTCCAGTCGACAGGAAGGATAAAGGTTTCACGTCCTGTGTTTACTTGATTGGCATTGTTGGGACGGATGGCAAGGAATACTCCGTAATATTTTCCGTCAGGTCCTTCCACCAGGTCGGCATGTCCTGCCCAGTCCACTTTGTCAGGACGGTCGGCATTCAGGTGGCGTTGTGACAGGATGGGGTTCTCCGGAGCCGGTGTAAACGGGCCTTTGGGGCTGTTTCCGATAAATATTACTTCACTATGCATGCCTCCTGTTCCTCCTTCGGCACACATCAGGTAATATTTTCCATCTTTCTTGTACAGGTGTGGAGCTTCAATCCAGATAGGTTTCTTCGAGAGGTCTACTCCTCCGTTTACTATCACTTTATCTGTTCCGGGAACGATTTGGTCTTTTTCTACATCATATTCCCATACCTTGATAACGCGGTGTCCTTCATACAGTGCCTTCTCTGGTGCATCATTGTGTACTACGTAAGCTTTTCCGTTATCATCGAAGAAGATAGACGGGTCGATGCCTTCAAAGTTCAGCTTGATAGGGTCGCTCCAGCCTTGCATCGGATCTTTGGTCTTGACGATGATGTTTCCGAACCCTCCGGCAAACTGGGTGGTAATCATATAGAATGTGTCGTTGTTCGGATTATAGCGGATGGTAGGTGCATATACGCCGGCACTGATTCCTGTGTCTTCCACCTTCAGTTGCGAGGGGCGGTCGAGCACATGGCCGATTTGTTTCCAGTTGACCAGATCGGTCGAATGGAAAATAGGTACGCCCGGATTGATGGCAAACGAAGAACATACCAGGTAATAATCGTTTCCTTTCTTGCAGATACTGGGGTCGGGGTAACATCCTTGTAGGATGGGGGTGTAGAATTCGTCGGAAGCGAGCGGATTCTGTTCGTACACGGCATCTTGTCCTGTATAGGTGAAATTACTGAATACAGGAGTACCAGGAGTAACCTCCATTTGATTGCTGGCACATGAGCATGCAAGTAGGCTCAGCGTGCCCCACGTCAATAAGCTTAATGTTTTTTTCATGGTGTTTATATTATAATAATGAGTAGTGTCGAATAGTCGTTTACAAAGTTAATAGGTCGGGATGAAAAAGATTGTTGCGTATGTTACATATTTTATTCTCTATGTTACATCTTGTATTATTTTCATGCTCAGATGTACCATCTTACAGAATATCTTTAGTTTTGGGGTATGAGATGTTTGTTTTTTCTTTTAAATTTGTAGGCAAACTTATAACTAATAACGATATGAAAATACGCAGGTTTTTCGTAGCACTGATGATGTGCATTCCTTTTTGCGGCTTAGTCCGGGCTCAATCGAGCGATAATGGTGACGGTACTTTTACTAACCCGATGTTGTGGAGTGATGTGCCCGACCCTGATGTTATCCGTGTTGGTAGCGACTTTTATCTGGTAAGCACTACGATGCATCTGATGCCGGGCGCACCTATTATGCATTCTAAAGATTTGGTGAATTGGGAGACGGCCAGTTATTTGTTCGACCGTTTGACCGATACACCGAATTATGACCTGAACGGATGTACTGCATACGGAAGAGGGCAGTGGGCCACCTCAATCCGTTACCACAATGGGAAATATTATGCTTATTTTTCGCCCAATGACAAGCCCTATAAAGGATATGTGTATGCCACTACAGATCCGAAAGGGAAATGGGAACTTGTTTCCCGCTTGCCTCATTTCCACGATGCGTCTTTGTTGTTCGACGATGACGGACGTGTATATATCTATTATGGAACAGGGCAATTACGCGAATTGAAGCCAGACCTTACAGGGGTGCAGCCTGGAGGAGTGGATATGAAAATCTTCGAGCGCGATAGTACCGAAACCGGATTGCTGGAAGGAAGCCGTGCCATTAAATACAACGGAAAGTATTATCTGTTGATGATTTCGTGGCCTAATGGAGGCAAGCGTCGTCAGGTGTGCTATCGTGCCGATAAGATAACCGGTCCTTATGAAAAGAAAGTAATACTGGAATCGGACTTTGCCGGTTTCCCGTATGTAGGACAAGGATGCATTGTGGATGATGAGAAGGGCAATTGGTATGGTGTCATCTTCCAGGATCGTGGAGGTGTGGGACGTGTCCTTACACTGATGCCTTGCCGCTGGGTAGACGGATGGCCGATGCTGGGCAATGAGGAAGGCCGTGTACCCGAAATCATGGAAAAACCCGTGCAAGGATGTCCTGCCTTGCCCTTGGTGGTGAGTGACGATTTTGGAAAACAGGAAATGAAAATCAACTGGCAATGGAACCATAACCCGATAAACGAAGCATGGTCGCTTTCGGAACGTCCGGGTTATTTACGATTGAAGACGCATCGGGTGGTAGAAAACCTGTTTTGGGCACCGAATACGTTGACCCAACGTATGGAAGGACCGAAATGTACGGGAAGTGTGTCTATCGATGTGTCTCATATGAAAGAAGGGGATGTAGCAGGTTTCAGTGCTTTCAATGGCGATGCCGGTGTCCTTTCGGTAGTGATGGAAGGCGGAAAGAAATACCTTACGATGTCGTCACAGGTGGTAGCTTTACGCGATTCGGACAAGGCGGTGACACATGTGGAGACTGATGAAAAGGCGCGTGTGGAATTGACACAGGATGTAGTTTACCTGCGTATTGATGGAGATTTCCGGGTAGGCAAAGACATTGCTGCTTTCTATTATAGCCTGAACGGGAAAGACTGGACGAAAATTGGTTCCGATTTTAAGATGATATTCGATTACCGCCGCTTCTTTATGGGGACAAAATATGCGATATTCAATTATGCTACAAAGCAGACAGGTGGCTATGTAGATGTGGATTTCTTCGATTATAAACGAATAAGATAAAGAATGGTTATGAAAAAGAAAGCATGGGCATTGATGGCCTGCTTGATAGGTTTTTCGGGATTACAGGCACAAGACAAGTTGTATCCGAACACTTTTGCCTTGAATGAGGTGACTCTCTTGGATGGTCCTTTCAAGCATGCACAGGACTTGAACGGTAAGGTATTGATGGAATATGATGTAGACCGCTTGCTGGCTCCTTTTCTGAAAGAGGCAGGATTACCTCCCAAAGGAGAATTGTTCCCCAATTGGGCGGGACTGGACGGACACGTAGGCGGACATTATCTTTCGGCACTGGCAATGCATTATGCTGCTACAGGTGATGAGGCATTCCGCCAGCGTATGGAGTATATGATAGCCGAATTGAAACGTTGCCAGGAGAAGAATGGTGATGGTTATATCGGTGGGGTTCCTAATGGAAAGGCTTTGTGGAGTGAGATACGGAAAGGAAACGTGGCTTTGATTTGGAAATACTGGGTACCTTGGTACAACCTTCATAAGCTTTATGCCGGGCTTCGGGATGCCTGGATGTATGCCGGCAATGAAGAGGCAAGACAGATGTTTCTGGATTTGTGCGATTGGGGCATTGGAGTCGTTTCTCCCCTCACTGATGCGCAAATGGAGCAGATGCTGGATATGGAATTCGGCGGAATGGATGAAGTATATGCCGATGCCTATCAGATGACCGGAGACAAAAAATACCTGGACACGGCCAAACGTTTTTCTCATCATTGGTTGCTGGACAGCATGGCAAAGGGAGTGGACAATCTGGATAACAAACATGCCAATACACAAGTGCCTAAAGCGGTGGGATATCAACGCATAGCCGAGTTAGACCATAACCGTACGTATGAGGATGCGGCATCGTTCTTCTGGCATACGGTGGTAGAAAACCGTTCGCTGGCATTCGGAGGCAATAGCCGGCGCGAGCATTTTGTGGCGAAAACCGATAGCAAGAGCTATATAGAAGACCGTGAAGGTCCGGAATCATGCAATACCAATAATATGCTGAAACTGACCGAGGGCTTGTTCCGGATGCATCCCGAGGCTAGCTATGTGGACTACTACGAACGTGCTTTGTACAATCATATTCTTTCTACCCAGCATCCCGAACACGGCGGATATGTGTATTTCACATCTGCCCGTCCGGCACATTACCGGGTTTATTCGGCTCCTAATCAGGCGATGTGGTGCTGTGTAGGAACCGGTATGGAGAATCATGCCAAATATGGAGAATTCATCTATACGCATACACACGATTCATTGTTTGTCAATTTGTTTATAGCTTCTGAACTGAACTGGAAAGAAGAAGGCATCCGCTTGCGTCAGGAAACAGGTTTCCCGGCAGAAGAAGGAAGCAAACTTACGGTTTCGGTGGACAAGCCCAGACATTTCAAGATGTTGGTACGCCATCCGTGGTGGGTTAAGGCTTCGGAAATGCAGGTGTTGTGTAACGGAAAAGAGTATGCAGTCGGTTCGGAACCATCTTCGTATGTATGCATTGACCGCGAATGGAAAGACGGGGATGTTGTCGAAATCCGTACGCCGATGCATGTTAAGTTGGAAGAGTTCCCGAATATGCCCGAATATGTTGCCATCTTGCGCGGACCGATTGTATTGGGTGCACGGGTAGGTACAGACCATCTGGACGGGCTGGTGGCAGACGATAGCCGATGGGGACATATTGCTTCAGGACCTTTGGTTCCGGTTTACGAAACTCCTTTTCTTATAGGAGAGCGGGCTGATATCGAAGAGAAGTTAAACCATTTGCGTCCGGTAGCAGGCAAGCCGTTCCATTATACGGTTCCCGGTCTGTTCCGTTCCGGCAAATACAAGGATTTGGTACTCGAACCGTTTTATGGCATTCACGATAGCCGTTATATGATTTATTGGCTTTCGATGGACGAAACTGAATACGCACATTATCAAAGCGAACAGAAAGCCGAAGAAGAAGCGCGTATTGCATTAGACCGCCGGACGGTAGATGCCATAGCAACGGGAGAACAACAGCCCGAAGCGGACCACTTAATGAAGAACGAGAACTCGACAAAGGGAAATTTCAATGGCAAGGCGTGGCGTGATGCGAAAGACGGAGGCTATTTCAGTTATGTACTTTCTACTGAGGGCAAGTCTGACATGTCTTTGCTGATAACTTATTGGGGCAATGAAACCGCCGACCGGGAATTTGATATCTTGGTAGATGGAAAGGTGATTGCTTCTGAAAATCTGGTAGGGAAATGGAACAAGCAGGAGTTCGTGGATGTTGAATATGCTCTTCCTGACGATGCGTTGCAGGGTAAGAAAGAAATCACTCTCACGTTCCAAAGCAAGCCCGGAAAAATAGCCGGAGGGGTATTCTTTATCCGTTTGGTGACTAACGAACAAGGTGAATGACTTTAAATGAAATTATATGATGACAAGACAATGGCTATTGACTGCAGCCTTAGGGGCTTGCCTGTCCGTTTATGCTACTGATTGGAAATTTGCCAGTCCCGATGGACACATTCAAGTGGTGGTATCCGATGAAGGCGGAAAGCCTTCTTACCAAGTGTTGTATGACGGAACCGTGTTTCTCGAACCTTCTCCCTTGGGTCTGGAGACCAATATAGGCGATTTTACTCAAGATATGTCGTTGGGGGGAACGTGCAAGGCGGATACGGTATGCGATACCTATACGTTGCCCACCATCAAGCAGAGCCGGGTAGACTATAAGGCGGTTGAAGTGGTGTGCCCGTTCATGCAACAGGGCAAGAAGGTGTGCGATGTGGTGTTCCGTGTGAGCAACCGTGACGTGGCTTTCAAGTACCGCGTCTATCCCAAGGAAAATACCTTATGTTGTGTGGTGCGCTCGGAAGCTACGGGTTTCGTCTTGCCTGAGGGAAGCACTACTTTCCTTTGTCCGCAAAGCAAGCCGATGGGAGGCTTTGCACGTACTTCGCCCAGTTATGAGACCTCTTATACCGTCGATGATACGATGGGCAAGAATGGCTGGGGCGAGGGATATACATTCCCGTGCCTGTTCAAATATATGGATAAGGGATGGCTCTTACTTTCAGAAACGGGAGTAGATAGTCGCTATTGTGCCAGCAGGCTGATGGGGCACGAGGGTGGCCTGTATACGATAGGTTATCCGCAAGAAGGCGAATACAATGGCAATGGAACAACGGCTCCGGGAATTGCGCTTCCAGGCGAAACACCTTGGCGCACCATCACTTTGGGAAAAACACTGGCTCCTATAGTTGAAACTACCGTGGCTTTCGACCTTGTATCTCCCTTGTACGAAGCATCTCAGAAGTACCAGTACGGATGCGGCACATGGAGCTGGATTATCGGAGGTGATGCCAGCATGACATACGATGAGCAGAAGCGTTACATTGATTTTGCCGCGGCGATGGGATACCAGTCGGTGCTGGTTGATGCATTGTGGGATTCGCGGGTAGGATATGAAAAAATAGAAGAGTTGGCACGTTATGCCCAGTCTAAGAATGTGGCATTGTATCTGTGGTATAATTCCAATGGTTATTGGAACGATGCTCCGCAAGGTCCGCGTGGCAAGATGAGCAACATTATTTCCCGTCGGAAGGAAATGAAATGGATGCAAAGCATCGGTATCCGGGGTATTAAAGTGGACTTTATAGGAAGCGACAAACAAGTGACTATGCAATTGTATGAGGATATTCTGGCAGATGCCAACGATTATGGTCTGCTGGTTATTTTTCACGGATGTACCTTGCCTCGCGGATGGGAGCGGATGTATCCCAATTATGCGGCAAGTGAAGCTGTACTGGCAAGCGAGAATATGAACTTTTCGCAAGGAAGTTGTGATGCCGAAGCCTTTAATGCCTGCTTGCATCCGTTTATCCGCAATACCGTAGGTAGTATGGATTTCGGAGGCAGTACATTGAACCGGTATTACAATGCGAAGAATCAGCCGGGAGGTAGCCGCCGTGTTACATCGGATGTGTTTGCGCTTGCCACAGCGGTGCTTTTTCAAAGTCCGGTCCAGCACTTTGCTTTGGCTCCTAATAATCTGACCGATGCTCCTGTATGGGCTGTGGATTTTATGAAGAAAGTACCTACGCTGTGGGATGAAGTGCGTTTTATCGATGGTTATCCCGGCAAGTATGTAATATTGGCACGTCGGCACGGAGAAACGTGGTACGTGGCTGGAATCAATGCCAGCAAAGAACCGTTGAAAGTGAAAGTAGCTTTGCCGATGTTTTCCCCGAAAGAAGAAGTGACGCTTTATGCTGATGATGCCCAGCTGCAAGGAAGCGTGAAAACCCAGAAGCTGGACAAAAAAGGCGAAATCGAACTGATGATTCCATGTAATGGAGGAGCTTTGATTGTAAAATAACTCAGAAGCTGTTTTGAATTTATCGTGCGATGATTTGGGATGAGTTTTTGAGGCATTTCCGCTTCTGTGATGAGGAAGATAGCGGGCTATCTGACGAAGAACAGGAGCGA
>NZ_NFJA01000061.1:0-22848 GCF_002159615.1 Bacteroides sp. An279 | reverse complement strand
CGAAGAACAGGAGCGAAAAGGACCAAAAAATCGCCCAAAGCACACACGAAAACGGATACATCAAGCCAAGAAAAACTTTTTGGAGAAATTCAAAACAGCTTCTTATTTTAATCTGTGTAATCTGTGGTGCTTTAAAAAAGAGGTATGGAAGAAACAGTAAAACATCATTTGTTAGACCGGGTGAAGAAGAACCCGTATGTCAATCATTTGGAGATTGATTTTCAAGAGATAGAAGAAGGCCGTGTGGTAGGGCGCATGCCGTTGAAGCCCGAACAGCGCCAGTATAGCGGAGTGGTGCACGGAGGGGTGTTGGCGGCATTTGCCGATACGGTAGCCGGATTTGCGGCTTATACGATGACGCCTACCGACCGGGATGTGCTGACGGCAGAGCTGAAGACTTCGTTCTTGCGTGCGGCATGGGGCGACGAGCTGGTAGGGATAGGCACCGTTGTGAAATCGGGGTTGAACTTGCAGTTTGCCGAGTGTGAAATCTATTGCGACGGCAAGCTGGTGAGCAAGGCTTCGGGGACATTTTGTGTGGTGCATTCTCTGATTTAGGCGTATGAAAGCGGAAGCGATGTATATCCGTCTGGACGGGTTGAAATTTTATGCCCGTCATGGTGTGTTTCCTCAAGAAACGCGTGTAGGTGCGGAGTTTACCGTCGACCTGTGTTTGCGTACCGATTTTTCGCAAGCGGCGGAGACCGATGCCTTGGAGGGAACCGTCAGTTATGCGGAGGTGTTCGAGCGGGTAAAGGCGGAAATGGAAATTCCTTCCCGTCTGCTGGAGCATGTCGTTTATCGGATAGCCCGCCGCCTGCTGGACGATTTCCCTAATGTCATGGAAGTCACTATCGGCCTGTATAAGCAGAACCCGCCCATGGGAGCCGATTGCCGCCGGGTGGGGGTAGAGGCGATGTATGCACGGAATTAGTTGACAAGGAAACAAGTTGGCAAGGTTTACATATTACAAAGCCTTGTCAACTTGTCAACTGAATAGCGATTTACCTTTCTCCTATCGGCGTGTACGTTACTTCTTCCAATACGTTCTTGTATGCCGGCCGGATGATGCGTCTTCCTTCGAAGTTCAGTTCTTCGATGCGGTGGGCGGTCCAGCCTACGATGCGCGCCATGGCAAAGAGCGGTGTGTAGATTTCTATCGGCAGCCCAATCATTTCGTAGATAAAGCCGGAATAGAAGTCCACGTTCGAGCATACTTGTTTCTTTGTGCCCTTTACTTTCTTGAAACATTCAATGGCGCGTTGTTCCAGCAATTCCAGGAAGGCAAATTCTTTTTCGCACCCTTTTTCGGCTACCAGTTCGCTGGCAAGTTCTTTCAGAAGCACGGCACGCGGGTCGGAAATGGTATATACGGCATGGCCGATTCCGTAAATCAGTCCGCTCCCGTCGTATGCCTCTTTGTGCAGCATCCGTATCAGGTAGGTGTCTATTTCGTCGATGTTGGTCCAGTCGGAGATGACCTCTTTCAGGTGGTGGAACATCTTTACCATCTGGATATTGGCTCCGCCGTGTAGCGGGCCTTTCAGCGAGCCGATGCCGGCTGCAATGCTCGAATAGGTGTCGGTGCGGGTAGAGCTGGTGACACGTACGGTGAAGGTGGAGTTGTTTCCTCCTCCGTGTTCTGCCTGAAGCACCAGCAGCAGGTCGAGCATCCGCGCTTCCAATGGGGTATATTCCTTTTTCATCATGTAAAGGAAGTTTTCGGCTATCGACAGGTTTTCATGCGGGTGCCGGATGTGGAGCGAACGGCCGTGTATGCTGTGCCGGTAAATGTTGTAGGCGTATGCGATGATGGTAGGGAACTTCGAGATGAGTTCGATGGACTGGCGCATCAGGTTGTCGCGCGAGATGTCATCGGGGTTGGGGTCGAACGTGTACATTTCCAGCACGCTGCGCGCGAGGATGTTCATGATGTTCTGTCCTTCCAGGTCGATGATGTTCATGGTTGTCTTCTTGTCGAGCGGCATGTTGTCGTTTATCAGTTCCTTGAAGGCATCCAGCTGTTCGTTGTCGGGCAGTTCTCCCGAAAGGAGCAGGTATGCCACTTCTTCGAATCCGAAGCGTTTTTCCTTTAGCAGGGCATGTACGATGTCGGCAAGGTCGTATCCCCGGTAGAAGAGCTTTCCGGGAATCGGTTTCAGCCCTTCTTCCGTACGTTCATATCCCACTACGTTGCCTATCTTGGTCAGTCCTACCAGCACGCCGGTCCCGTCTTCGTTGCGCAGCCCGCGTTTCACGTTGTATTTCGTAAATAGTTCATTGTCGATGCGGCAAGCCTGCTTGGCGCATTCCGAAAGCTTGTATACGATGTATTCTTTTTTCATGAGTAGTACAAAATTTAAATGATGTTTATTAGAAACGCAGATTAAACCGATAGGTAAATAATCTGTGAAAATCCGTGTTAATCTGCGTTTCTGAACTGACAGATTATTTAAACGAATCAGAGTCAGTTACTGCTTAGCGCATCAATCACCCGTTGTCCGAATTCCATAGTGCCCAAGGGTTTTCCGTTGGGCATGAAGCGGGCGAGGTCGTTGGTCGCTTCTCCCGCTTCGAATAGTTTCTCCAAGGCTTGCGTGACGAGGGTTGCGGCTTCTTCCCAGCCTAAATGTTCCAGCATCATGACCGAAGAGAGCAGCATCGAACAAGGGTTGACGATGTTTTTTCCGGCGATGTCGGGAGCCGTGCCGTGGGTGGCTTCGAAGATGGCATGCCCCGTTGCGTAGTTGATGTTGGCTCCGGGAGCGATTCCGATGCCTCCTACCATGGCGGCAAGCTGGTCGGATATATAGTCGCCGTTCAGGTTCAAGGTGGCTATTACCGCATATTCTTCAGGCTTCAGCAGGGTGTTTTGCAGGAACGCGTCGGCTATGCAGTCTTTGATGATGACCTTTCCGGTGTTGGCGGCATCGGCAAGGGCGGCATTTGCCGATTCTTCTCCCAGGTCTTTCTTTATCTGGTTGTATTGGTTCATGGAGAAAGTCTGGTCGGGAAACTCTTGCTCTGCCACTTCATATCCCCAGCGTTTGAACCCGCCTTCGGTAAATTTCATGATGTTGCCTTTATGCACCAGTGTGACGGAAGTCTGATGATGCTGCAAGGCATACCGGATGGCGGAACGTACCAGCCGTTTGCTCCCTTCGGCGGAGACCGGTTTTACGCCGAAGGACGAGGTCTCGGGGAAACGTACTTTGCTTACTCCCATCTCGTCGTGAAGGAAGGTGTAGAACTTCTGGGCTTCGGGAGTTCCCTGTTCCCATTCGATGCCTGCATAGATGTCTTCCGTGTTTTCGCGGAAAATGTGCATGTTTACCTTTTGCGGTTCTTTCAATGGGGAGACGACTCCCTTGAACCAGCGTACCGGGCGCAGGCATACATAAAGGTCGAGGGTCTGGCGCAGGGCTACGTTCAGCGAACGGATGCCTCCGCCTACGGGAGTGGTCAGCGGCCCTTTGATGCCTATCAGGTATTCGCGGAAAGCATCGAGCGTAGCTTCGGGGAGCCATTCGCCTGTTTGGGCAAATGCTTTTCCTCCTGCAAGCACTTCCATCCATTCGATGGAACGTTTGCCTCCGTATGCGGCTCTGACCGCTTCGTTCACAATTTTCTGGCATACCGGAGTGATTTCGGCGCCTACTCCGTCACCTTCTATATAAGGTATGGTTACACAGTCGGGTACAATCAGCCGACCGTCTTTCATTTGTACTTTGCTCATAATGGATTATTGTTTTAAATTTTTTAATATCCGCATTCTACCCAATTGCCATGTAGGGGCGTATCGCATACGCCCTGAAGGCATCCGCATGGGTTAGTTGATGCATTCGGGCGTATGCGATACGCCCCTACATGGGATGTTTGCGGATATTCAAATTAAATTTAGGTACTGGTAGACCGGATTTTTAGAATGTATTTAAAAACCTAGTCAACTGGTATCTAGTCCCTGGTCCCTGATATTGTTTATAAATTCAATGCCGCTCCGGCTTTAAACCACTTTATCTGCATTTCATTATATGTATGTGCGGCTTCGAATGTATCTTCGCTTCCGTCGGCATGCCTTAACTTGATTTGCAGGGGTTTTCCGGGTGTGAACTCTCTTAATCCGAAGACAGAGATGCGGTCGTTTTCCTGCACTTTATCGTAATCGTCTTTATGGATGAATGTCAGAGCCAGCATGCCTTGCTTTTTCAGGTTCGTTTCATGGATGCGGGCGAAACTCTTGGCAAGAACGACTCTTACGTTGAGGAAACGCGGCTCCATGGCGGCATGTTCGCGGCTGGAGCCTTCTCCGTAGTTTTCTTCGGCTACTACGATGGAGGGAATCCCTTTTGCCTTATAGCTTTTGGCAACGGCGGATACGGCTTCGTATTCTCCGGTCAGGGTGTTCAATACCCAGTTCGTTTTCCCGTTGAAAGCGTTTACGGCTCCCATCAGCAGGTTGTTGGAGATATTTTCCAAATGTCCGCGGAACCGTAGCCACGGGCCCGCCATGGATATGTGGTCGGTGGTGCATTTCCCTTGTGTCTTGATCAAGAGCGGCATGTCGATGAGGTCATTTCCGTCCCACGGTGCGAATGGTTCCAGCTTTTGCAGGCGTTCCGAATCGGGATGTATGGAAACTTCGATGGATTTGCCGTCGGCAGGCGGGGCAATGTATCCGTTGTCGTCTACGGTGAATCCGTTTCGGGGCAGGGTTTCGCCGGCAGGTGCATCCAGTTTCACCTGTTCGCCCTTTTCATTGGTAAGGGTATCGGTCAGCGGGTTGAAGCACAAGTCTCCGGCGATGGTAAGTGCCATAGCCAGCTCCGGTGAAGCTACGAAGGCGTGCGTATTCGGGTTCCCGTCGGCACGTTTGGCAAAGTTCCGGTTGAACGATGTGACAATCGAGTTGGCTCTGTTCGGGTCATCGGTCACCCGTTTCCATTGTCCGATGCACGGGCCGCAGGCATTGGTCATAATGGTTCCGCCTACGGCTTCGAAGGCACTTATCATGCCGTCGCGCCGGGCAGTGCAATAGATTTGTTCCGATCCGGGATTGATTATCAGGGGAGAAGCCATCTTGAGGGCTTTCTCCTTTACCTGACGTGCCAGAGAGGCTGCCCGGCTCAGGTCTTGGTAAGACGAATTGGTGCACGAACCGATTAATCCTACTTCCATGCGGCGTGGGTAACCGTTTGCTTTTACTTTTTCTGCAAAATCCGAAATGGGGCAGGCGGCATCAGGTGTAAACGGCCCGTTGATATAAGGTTCCAATGCCGACAGGTCGATTTCGATGATGCGGTCGTAATACTTTTCCGGTTGTGCCAGCACTTCGGGGTCGGCTTGCAGGCAATCGGCGCATGCCGATGCCAGCCGGGCTATTTCTTCCCTTCCCGTAGCGCACAGGTAAGTTGCCATCTGTTCATCGTAAGGGAAGATGGATGTAGTGGCACCCACTTCGGCGCCCATGTTGCAGATAGTGGCTTTCCCCGTTGCCGAAATCGATGCGGTCCCTTCGCCGAAATATTCAATGATGGCATTGGTCGCTCCTTTTACGGTAAGGATGCCGGCAAGTTTCAGTATCACGTCTTTGGGGGCAGCCCATCCGTTCAGGCTTCCTTTCAGGTGTACGCCGATGAGGCGGGGCATTTTCAGTTCCCATTCCATGCCGGTCATTACGTCTACGGCATCAGCTCCGCCTACTCCGATGGCTATCATGCCCAGTCCGCCTGCATTGGGCGTATGCGAATCGGTGCCTACCATCATGCCGCCGGGAAAAGCGTAGTTTTCCAATACGACCTGGTGGATGATGCCGGCACCCGGTTTCCAGAATCCGATGCCATATTTGGCAGACACGCTTTGCAGGAAGTCATACACTTCACGGTTCACCTGGCAGGCGGCAGGAAGGTCGGTTTGTACGCCTTTGTAGGCTTGTATCAGGTGGTCGCAGTGTACCGTTGCAGGAACGGCTGTTGTTTCTTTGCCTGCATTCATGAATTGCAGCAGTGCCATTTGCGCCGTGGCGTCTTGCATGGCAACGCGGTCGGGGCGGAATGTAGCATAATCTTCGCCTCGCCGGAAGCGGGGTTGTATCTCCGGATGATACAAGTGGGTATATAAAATCTTTTCGGCAAGCGTGAGAGGCTTGCCGCTTGCCTGTTGAGCCGCTTTTACCCGTTTTGCATACGAGGCGTAAAACGTTCTTAGCATGTCGATGTCGTAAACCATAAGACTTTTTGTTTAATGAATTGTTTTTATTTGTCCGCAAATGTAAGAAGAATGTTTTGGAAAAGCAAGATTTTGCAGACAAAGTGTCTTGTTTGATGTGGATCATGCAGCGGTTTGCCAAATTTGCGGCTCGTATATCCGGCGAAACGTTTCTTTGATGCGCCGTATCCTTTCGAAATGCAGCCGAAACGTTTCCGCAGGCTTTCGAAGCCCTCCGGAGTGTTGCCGAAGCGTTTCCGCAGGCTTTCGAAGCCCTCCGGAGTGTTGCCGAAGCGTTTCCGCAGGCTTTTGAAGCCCTCCGGAGTGTTGCCGAAGCGTTTCCGCAGGTTTTCGAAGCCCTCCGGAGTGTTACCGAAACGTTTTACCGGAGATTTTTTTAGAAAAGCATTGAGTATTTCTCATTTCTTGTTCGTATTTTAGGGAAAACTTAATAAACTCATCTATTTATGAAAACAAAAATTTGGATAATCGTTTTCTTCTGTATAAGTGCCAGTTTGCAGGTTGCAGGTCAGGTAAGTGGTTTGCCGCAAGGGCACCCGCGCTTCCTGACCGATGCCGGAGGCAAGGAGGAGACGTTACGGTTGATTGAGGAAGAAACGTGGGCACGGGAGGTGTTCGACGGATTGAAACGGCGTACTGACACCTATGCCGGACGTGAAAAAGGATGGCTGACATCGCGTTTGCAAATGTACTGGAACACCCACGCTACCGACGTATATATAAAAGGAGAGGTGTACGACCATGCCGGAGGCAATCGCGCACCTGCGCCTACGGTGATGTTTACCGGCGCACGCAGCCATGCCACCAACTACCGCCGTCCCAAGCTGGAAGAGCTGGAGCCTTACGCCGAAGACCCGAAGGGCATATATCTGGCGAACGCTACGCTGGAAGGGAATCCCAAGGAGTGGGTGCACATCGGCAAGACGGGGCGCATGATAGAGAGCATCAACCGCGAGATAATGGGCATCGCCCGTGATGCTGCTTTCCTGTGGTGGCTGACCGGCGAGGAGCCGTATGGACGGATGGCGGCATCGGTGTTCGATACGTACATGACGGGCATTTATTACCGCAACGTGCCGGTCGACTTGAATAACGGGCACCAGCAGACCCTGGTGGGCATGACCTCGTTCGAGGTGATTCACGAAGACATCCTGAACGAGTTGGTGCCGTTGTATGATTTCCTTTATGATTACCTGAAGCAGACCCGTCCCGAAAAGATGCCGGTGTATGCCGGGGCGTTCAAGAAATGGATAGAAAACATCATCGCCAACGGTGTGCCTCATAACAACTGGAACCTGATTCAGGCACGTTATATCATGAACGTGGCATTGATACTGGAAGACGATGCCGCTTATCCCGACCGGAAGGGCAGGGGCTATTACATCGATTATGTAATCAACCAATCTTCGCTCCGCCAGTGGTCGCTGAAGCAGTTGGCGGATTACGGATTTGATTCCGCTACGGGCATTTGGGCGGAGTGTCCGGGCTACAGCATGAACGTGGTGGGCGACTATGTTTCGTTTGCCAACCTGTTCGACCGTAACCTGCAAACCGACCTGACCATGCAGATTCCGGTTATCCCGAAGGCGGTAGAAGCCTTGCCTCAATACCTGTTCCCCAACCGGATGCTGTGCGGCTGGGGCGATACACATCCGGGCGCGTTGCGCACCGATGTGTTCCGTTACCTGATTCAGAACGCGCAGCAGTACGGCAAGAAAGCCGAAGAACGGAAATTCACGGCGATGTTCCGCCTGTTCGACACGAAAGCCGGCGAGGCAGGAAAGTCTGCCCGTATGCCGGTGGCGGTCACTTCGTTTTTCGCCGATAAGCCGCTGGTGCTGGACCAGGAGGTGAAAGCCGGCAAGATAGACGACTATGTGACGCCGACGTTTTATGCGCCCAATGTGAGCTGGCTGGTACAGCGCAACGGCATGGACGCACGCAACAGCCTGATGGCATCGCTCAACGGAAGCGAGGGAAACCATGCGCACGCCAACGGCATCAGCCTCGAACTGTACGGAAAAGGCTATGTGCTGGGACCGGATGCAGGCATCGGGAAGACGTTGTATCAAGGTTTGGATTACCTGGAGTATTACAGCCAGTTCCCGGCTCATAACACGGTGTGCGTAGACGGCATTTCGTCGTATCCCGTCATGAAGAGCAACCATGCCTTCCGTGTGCGCAACCTCTATCCGGCATCGGGTGCCAGGGTGGGCTACCAGCCGGTAAGCTACACCAACGTGTATTTCCGCGAGCCCGAATCGTATGCCGACCAGACCCGTTTGGTGAGCATTGTCAATACGGGCGATTCTACGGGATATTATGTCGATGTGTTCCGCAGCCGGAAGATAGAGGGCGGCGACAAGATGCACGACTATTTCTACCATAACTTAGGACAGACGCTGGACCTGCGTGCTTCCGGCGGCGATACGCTCGCGATGCAGCCCACGCAAGAACTGGCTTTTGCCGGGGCGCATCTCTATGCTTACTCTTATATATATAATCAGCGATGCATCGAAACCAGTAAAGATGTCCGGGCTGACTTTACCGTCCGGATGCCCGATGGCGATGATATTACGATGTCGATGTGGATGAAGGGCGAGCAGGAGCGGAAAATCTTCTCGGCTTTAAGCCCGATGACCGAAGGGTTGAGCCGCATCAAGCAGATGCCTTATGTGATAGCCGACCAGCCTACGCTGACCTTTGTGGCACGCCAGCGCGGAGAGGCGTGGACCCGTCCTTTCGTATCGGTATTCGAACCGCATACGGCAAAGAATGCGCCTTCGCGCATCAGGGAGGTACGCTTTCCGGAAGTCAGCGCTACCGGAGAAGGAAGCCATACGGGCATTCAAGTGATACAGACCGACGGTACGGCCGATTGGATTCTCTCTTCCGATAAGGCAGAAGTGCGTTGCACCACGGAAGGGATTTCGGCACAGGCGGTCTATGCGCTCTACCGGCAGAAGAACGGGCAGGGAGCAATGGCTTTCTTGGGCGGCGGAACCTTGCTTGAGGCGGGGGATATCCGCATCGAAGCGGCAGAAGCGGCGGATGTTTTGCTGGTGAAGGAGGCTGGAGGCTGGATGTACACCGCTTCCCGTCCGTGTACAATTACGATGGGTGGAAAAGAGCTTAGTTTGCCGTCGGTGCAAACAAAAACTTCTGTATTGTTTTCAAAGTAGAAAAGATATTGTTATTTTTGTTCGTCTCAAAAAAAGGTAGATTGGTAAATAAGAATGAGAGAACAGCTGAAGTTTATAATAATCATGGTGGGCATCTTGTTGCTCGTGGCGGCACGGGCGGCAGGCATGCCCTTTTCATATAGTTTCCGCAGCCTGTCGGTGTCCGACGGGTTGCCCGATTTGGTCATCAACACTTGCTATAAGGACCGGTCGGGCTATATGTGGTTTGGTACCAATGTGTCGTTGGAACGTTTCGACGGCATTCGTCTGAAGCATTATCTGATAAAGGGGAAAGCCGAAAACCTGAAACGGGTATATGCTGTTGCCGAGATGGCAGAGGGGGAGATATGGGTAGGGTCGGATGTGGGGTTGCTGCATCTGGACAAAGCGACTGATGACCTGGAGGCTGTAGAGCCGGTATTGATAGATGCTCCGGTATATTGCCTCTTGTCGGACGGGAAGCAAACGCTGTATGCAGGCACGCGCAAAGGACTGTTCGTTTACGAGGGCGGCAAGATGCGTCACATCCTGATAGACAAGAACGTGTTTTCGCAATGGAACGAAATCAAAGGGTTGAACATCGGCGAAGACGGCCGTTTGTGGCTGGCTACCTTGAAAGGGGTAGTGGCTTTGCATACCGCTTCGGGCAAGCTGGAGACGTATGCATACCGGAACCCGTTTTACTCGCTGACCCGTATCGGCGGGGTATTGTATCTGGGAACGATGAACGAAGGAATCGTTACGTTCGATACGCAGGAAAAGGCTTTCGGCAAGCTGGTGGATGTGGGCTGCTCGGTCATCTCTTCTCTTTCTACCGACGGCAAGGACCTGCTGTATGTAGGGACGGACGGAAATGGAGTCCATTTCGTGTCGGTGACTCAGCGAAAGGTCGTGAAGTCGTTCCGGCACGAGACCGGAAACGATGCCAGTATCCGTTCCAATTCGGTGTACTCGCTTTTAGTAGACCGCGACGGGTTGCTTTGGATAGGTTTTTATCAGCTGGGGGTGGACTATACGTTGCACAATAACGGGCTGTTTGCGGCTTATCGGTATCCGCCCTATTTGGATACGCGTGACATGCCGGTGCGTACCATCGCTTTCCACCAGGGGGAAAAGCTGGTAGGCTCGCGCGACGGGCTGTATTTTATCGATGAAGACAGGCGGTTGTTCAAGAGTTTTCATAACTTGCGTGCCAATATGATTATTTCCAGTTGCTATTTCGAGGGGAAATACTACATCGGTACGTATGGAGGCGGCATGTATGTGTTCGACCCGCTGACCCTTGAACTGGTTGATTTCGATGCGGCGGAGGGCGAGCCATTCCTGACGGGCCATATATTCTGCATCCGTCCGGATGCGGACGGCGATTTGTGGATTGGCACTTCATCGGGGCTTTACCGCTATCGGGCAGGGAAGCAGGTGGCTCATTATACCGGTTCCAATTCCAAGTTGCCCGAAGGGAATATCTACGAGGTCTTTTTCGACTCTACCCGCAAAGGATGGATTTGTACCGAGAAAGGGCTTTGCATTTGGGATGCTTCGTCGGAAAGCATCCGTACGGATGTCTTTCCCGAAGGATTCATCAACGAAGAGAAAGTAAGGGTAGTCTACGAAGACTCCAGGCACAATCTTTATTTATTGCCCGAAAAGGGTACCTTGTTTGTGTCCGACCTTTCCATGAGCCATTTCTCGCGTTTCGACAACGAACTGCTTCGGGGCAAAACGCTGATGTCGGTGGTGGAGGACAATGAAGGATGGCTGTGGCTCACTACCAACAACGGCATCTATCGCTACGACAAGAAAGACCGGGTGATGCCTTATAGCCTCTCCGACGGTATCTTGAGCCCTATCTTTATCAACTGTATGCCGGTGAAGGACGAAAGCGGCGGACTTTGGTTCGGCAACTCCAAAGGATTGGTTTATCTGGACATGAACAAGCTGAAGTCGAGAAACGTTCCGCCTTATAAGCTGGCTGTTTCGGGAGTGCAGGTTGATGGGGAAGAGGCGGTTCCCGAAGTGTGGAGCAGAGGACAGGCGGACGGCATTTACCTGGACAAGGTGAAAAACAATCTGACCGTTTTCTTTTCGGCACTTACTTATACCCATCCGTCTGATATGTTTTACGAATACAGGTTGGAAGGCGGAGAGGATGACGTGTGGAAACCTTTAATCGGTAAGTCGTCTGTTTCTTTTTACAATTTGTCTGCGGGAGATTATCAGCTCAGGATACGTAGCATCGGGTTTCCCGAATCAGAAATCGCATTGCCTGTTAAGGTGCATTCCGTATTTTGGAGCTGGTTTGTGGCAGGGGCAGGACTGTTGTTTATCGGAAGCCTTGCCTGGTTTCTTGTGCGGAAGAAACGGTCGGGACGCCTGCATGTATCCGGCAGGCAGGAAAGCCAGGATAATCCCGTTACGCAGCCCGACCCGGACAAACTGGTATTGCAGACCATTCTAGACGGTGCGCTGGAAACATACATTCCGCCGATGGAACATTCGGAGGACGAGCCGGCAAAAGAGAAATACAAGGTGCACAAGGTAGACCCTGAAGAATGCCGCCAGCTCCAGAAAATACTGGAGCGGCTGATGCAGGAAGAAAAACCTTATAAGAATTCCGACCTGAAGATTGCCGATTTGGCAAAGATGACAGGATACACCTCGCATACGCTTTCTTACTTCTTCAATCAATACCTGAAGAAGAACTATTACGATTACATCAACGAATACCGTGTGGAAGAGTTCAAGCGGCTGATTGTGGATGAGCAATATGCCAAGTACACGCTGGAGGCGTTGGCAGAAGTATGCGGCTTCAGTTCGCGTGCCTCTTTCTTCCGTTATTTCAAGAAGGTGGCAGGTATCACTCCCAATGAATACATCAAGCAGTTGAACCGTTAAGAAATAATACCTGCAGTGTCATGAAGGCGCAAAGAGGTTCTATTCCTCTTTGTGCCTTTTGTTTTGCCCGATGCAGATAGTTGCGTAGGCAAATGCAGGCAGGTGCGTTGTTTGTAAGATTATTAATCTTCCGGCTGTAAGATTATTAATCTTACACGTGTAGGATTATTAATCTTACAGAAAAGTTACTTATTTGGGTGGAACGATGCAGTTAGGTCAATGGGGCAAGAGAGTTATTTGCCGGTGTGGGAGGATATAAGCTGGGAAAATAGTTTCGGAAATCTGGGGTTAAGGCAGGTGCCCGGTTGTGTATGTTGATGGATAGGCTGGCAGGATATTCTGTTTTGTATGTTGTTTTTGTGTCTTATCGTGTTCTTTTGGGTTATTCTGTTATTATTCTGCAATATGTAAAAGGCAGTAAAACGTCACGTACAGTATCACACAATTATTTGAGACTTCCATTCGTACTCTTCTAATCATTTGAAAAATAATTATTTATTGATTGTTTAGTCTCTATTTATTGAGTGATATAGCTTTTATTCCTGAATAATTTCACATGTAAGATACACTACATATATTTGCATGTAATTCAAAAAAAGATTTAATGATATGGAAAACCGTATTAAAATGTCAGACCAGTTGATAACCGAATATTATGAAGAATACCGTCGGATAGTGTTTTTCTATATTTGCCGTCGTATCGATGACAGGGACGATGCGGAAGATTTGACTCAAGATGCTTTTTTACGATTACTTGAATACCGGATGATGATTCGTCGGGATACATTGAAATATTTCCTTTTTACCATTGTGCGTAATTTGGTAAACGATTATTTACGCCGTTTATATAAGAAGCAGGAAATCGACCGCTATCTGTATGAGGTGCTTCCGGTTTCTGTTACGGATTTGGAGAGCCAGGTGATTGCAAAAGACTTGCGGCGGTGGGAGTACCGGAAAGTTGCTACGCTTTCCGAACAGCGTCGGAAGGTGTATGTGATGAGTCGGTTTCAGTCTAACTCCATTTCGGAAATATCCCAAAAGCTGAATCTGTCCTTTCGTACGGTAGAAAGCCACCTTTTTGTTAGCCGGAAAGAAGTGCGCGAGTTTATCCGTCAGTGTATATGATGAAAGCAATTGCTGTGCGATGAATGGTTGTCGTGGAATTTTTCAGTAGACATTAACTGTTTAAATTTAATTATATGAATAAGCGTTTTATGAAAAGAAGTTCATGGAAATCAGCTTTGGCAAACGGAATTTTTGCCCTGATGATTTTAGGAGTCTTGCCAACAGGAATGACTTCCTGTTTAGACGAAGCAGACAAGCGGGTAGAATTGGATAATTCAGCTCCTGCCCAAGTAAGCAATATACAGGCAGAAGCAGGACCGGGTGAGGTGTATTTGACGTGGGATATTCCACAAAGCGCAAGTTTTATGTATACAAAAATCGAATATCTTGACGCCAAGGGGGAAAAACAATATCAGATTATTTCGAAGGAGCGGGCAGATGCTGAGGGACGGTGCAACACTACCATCAGTGGATTCATCAATACATCTCCGGTGAATTTTGCATTTTATGCATGTGCGGTAAAAGGCAACAATATGGGGGCAGTTGAGATAGAAGCTTCTCCTGGAGCACCAGCATTTACTGCTATCGTACAAGGTATTACCGTAGACCCTGATGAAGGCGGTGTATTGATTAATTACGTGAATGATTTCAGTGTGTCTACTTTTGTCCAGATAGACTATCATGCTGTAAGTGATGCCTCGAAAGCCGGGAGTACGAGTTTTGAAGTCGGGGCAAATTCATCCGGAAGCCAATGGGTACGCTTGTCTTATGGCAATGAATTCATTGCAGGTGAAGAATGTCTCCTGACGATTGCCGGAAGAGATGCGGCAGGCAATGTGTCTGAAGCACGTGAAGTACGGGTAACTCCGATTCCGGTAACCAAAGTAGACCGTACGTTATGGTCATTCCCTGGATACGATGACAATTCGGATGCAGGAACAATCGGATACAGTTCACAGGAAACAAAAGGTGAAGGCGGTGGTAAGTCGCCTGCAGGTCGTGTAATCGCTATGGTAGATGGTGACGTGAATACATTCTGGCACGCTACATGGAAGAGTCAAGGCACCAAATATCCGCATTGGTTCATTTTGGATATGGGTAAGAATGTAAAAGTCAGCAGCATTGAGTTGCTCCGCCGGCAAGGTAAGGATGGAGCCAAATGCCAGACCGGCCAGCAATTCTATTTATGCTCTGAAGAAAATGCAGTCAATCCGACCGCTCCCGATACGTGGACATGGGATGATCGTGGAGAATATTCGTTCGATGCCAGTCTGGAAACTCCGCAGGCATACCGTATGACCGGAACGCCGAGTGCACGTTATATAAAGGTGTACTTTGGCGAACAATATAAAGGTACTGGCGACCAGGGTATGCTGGCAGAAATCAATGTATATACAACCGAATAAAACTCTAATGCTAAAAAATACATAACATGAAGAAAAAAGTAATATTTGTGGCAGTATTATGCCTGACGGCTTCCTTGCCTTCGGCTTATGCTGCAAAAGATGCAGGTTCCGATGCTGTGCAGCGCGTCCAGCAAAGCGGAAAAAGAATCACCGGTAAGGTACTTGATAATACCGGCGAACCGGTTATAGGTGCCAGTGTTACGGTGAAAGGTACGACAAACGGCACCATCACTGATATGGACGGAAACTTTACATTAGACAATGCTTCGGGCACATTGGTAGTTTCGTTTATCGGGTATAGTCCGGTGGAAGTGACTATTGGGGGGAAGACTTCATTCACCATCACGTTGCGCGAGGATGACGAGTTGCTCGATGAAGTGGTTGTCGTAGGTTATGGCGTTCAGAAGAAAGCTTCGCTCACCAGTGCCATTAGCCAGGTGCGTGGTGAGGATGTATTTGCCAACCGTGGTATAACCAATGCCACTACGGCTTTGCAGGGAGAGGTGCCGGGGCTGACCATTACCCGTTCTTCTTCCCGGCCGGGTAGCGAAGGGGCAGCCATGAAAATCCGTGGTGATATTTCTATTAACGGCAATGGTGCTCCGCTGGTGATTATTGACGGCATGTCGGGCTCACTTGATGACCTGAATGCCATGAATCCCAATGATATTGAAAACATTTCGGTATTGAAAGACGCTTCGGCGGCTATCTACGGTGCCCGTTCGGCAAACGGTGTCGTACTGGTTACCACCAAGCGTGGACAGAAAGGGAAGGCGCAGATTACCTATAACGGTTCGGTCAGCCGTACGATTACGGGTATCAAGACACCTTATACTAATAATTTCGAATGGCTGGATATGTTTTTCGAAGCGCAATATTGGGATACGGCATGCAATCCGAACTATACAGACCCGCGTGAAATTTATCAGAATATCAACTGGTGGATTTTCAACAATGCCGATAACGGTGGTTCTGCCATTGACGGACATTTGTCGCCTGGTGGTGTACCTACGTTCTACCGGGGAGCAAATCTGTTTAATGCCATGCGTGACGGGGAAGTGCTTACGCTGGATAACGGAACCTTTATCGAGCGTTGGGACCCGTATGTATATCTGGAAGATGAAATGTACGGGCAGGCTACATCCAACAAGCATGCGATTACCCTTTCCGGTGCCGATGATAAGTTCGGCTATTATGCTTCGTTGAGCTATTCGAACGAACAGTCACAATTGAAAGTTGCCGATGACGGACAGAAGAAATACGGAGGACGTCTGAACATGGACTACCAGGCCTTCGATTTCCTGAAGTTTGAAGTAGGTATGTCGTACGAAAAACAGGATGTGTCTACTCCTTCTACAGGTGTAGGAGAGGGGTACATGGACTGTTGGTTCTGGCCCATATTCAATGTCAATGGCGATCCGCTGGATGTCTTTTCCGGTAACCGTAATCCGATAGGAAAAATTATTAATGGTGGGCAGAATACCAATACGTTCAGTAATTTCCGTGGAAATGCCCGTGCCATTCTGGACTTGTCGAAGTGGGTCACTCAGGGATTGAAACTTTCGGTAAATGGAAATTATAAAATGGCAAGAAGGGAATATCAGGAAGTGAAACGTCCGATTAGTTTTTACGATTGGTCAGGTCAGCAGGTGATGGGAACGTTCCAGTCGCCGGGTTCGCTGAAAGAAGAAATCCAACGGTGGGAGAACATTACAGTGGGTGCACAGGTCGATTATAACCGACTTTTTGCCGATGTGCATCAGGTATCTGCCATGTTGGGTATGACGGCTGAACAGGAAACTTGGAAAAAAGTGACGGCAGCCCGTAATCAGGGTGAAATCTATCCGGGTGCCGGACTGTCTGACCTGGAAGTATGGACAAACGGTGATAACAATACGGCAGGTGGCGGACAAACGTCGTGGGGATTTGTGTCCTATCTGACCCGTTTGAATTATGTGTACGATGACAAATACTCCATAGAGTTCCTGGGACGCCGCGATGGTTCTTCGCGTCTGTCGGAGAAACAGCGTTGGAAAAACTTTTTTTCAGTATCCGGATTCTGGAGAATTTCGCGTGAGAAATTCTTGAAAGACCTGGATTGGCTGAGTGATTTCAAGGTGCGTTACAATTACGGTAAGACCGGTAGTGTGACCGGTATCGGAGAGTACGAGCGTTATGCCTTGATTAAAACCGGAAATACTTTCTTCGGCAGAGGGGATGCTACGCAGCACACTTCGATGTGGCTTGACGGAATCCGTTCGGACGACCGTACGTGGGAAACCATTCTGAGCCATAATGCCGGTGTGGACCTGGCTTTCCTGAATAACCGTCTGAGAGGTTCGTTCGATTATTTTGTCAAAACCAACGACAACATGTTTATTCCGGTGACTTTTCCTGCTGTGTTGGGAGCCAGTGCTCCGTTGAGCAATAACGGTAAGCTCCGCACCAAAGGTTGGGAAATTACGGCAGGTTGGTCTGACCAGGTGAATGGTTGGAAATATAGTATCAACGGTTCATTGTCGGATGCTTCTACCGAACTGTTGGAAATGACAGGAAATACGAACATACCGGTAGCTGGTTACAACAACAGCAATAACCGCCTGATAGGCAGACCGCTGAATTCGATTTACGTTTATCAGACCGACGGATTGTTCCAGACACAGGAAGAGGTGGATGCTTTTTATGAAATGTATTATTGGAATGCAGACCATACCGGGCCGAAACCCGATAACATCTTGCCGGCTCCATCTGAAACAGGAACCAATACCCTCCGTCCGGGTGCACGCCGGTTTGTAGACCGTGATGGTGACGGTGCGATTACGCAGTATGATTTGTATTACATCGGTGATGCGGCACCTCGTTTGACTTTTGGCTTGAAAGGTACTTTGGAATGGAAGGGCATTGATTTTTCAGTTTTCTTCCAAGGCGTAGGAAAACAGATGTTGTTGAGAACAGGAAACGTATATGCCCCGTTCATTACCAACTATGTGCGGCAGAACCGGAATTTCTTGGGAAAAACATGGGCACCCGATAATACCGGTGCCGAATACCCGATACTTTCGCGTGACCAGAACTTTAACAAATTCAATTACAATAACGTCGATGCCAGTGTGCAGAAAAACCGGTATATCCGTCTGAAATCATTGATTGTAGGATATACCCTGCCGCAGAAGTGGACGGCAAAGGCAGGCATCAACAAACTGAGGGTTTACTTCTCGGGTGATGACTTGTGGGAATGGACCAGTGTAAACGACGGATACGACCCGGAACGTGGAGAAGCATCCAACAATGGTTTCCCCTTCAGCCGCTTGTTGACTTTCGGGGTGGACGTTACATTTTAATACATATAATCTAATAAGGAGTAAGTAAGATGAAAAAAATATTCAACCAATTTTGTTTAGCTTCTGTGGTGGCAGTCTCTTTATCGCTGAATGCCTGCAGCGACTTTCTGGAAAAAGAACCGTTGTCGCAAGGTACAGAAGCCATCACATTCCAGACACCTGAGCAGTTTGAACAGGCTGCCAATGCCCTGTATAATACAGACGGATGGAAAGACTTGAACGGTACAGCCTATGCTAATATGGACAAGAATCTGGACATTTCCGGTTTGGGAGCGAACGGCGGAGGCTCGGCACCTGAAGGTGACTGGCGCTGGGATAAGATTTACGGGCATATCCGTACATCGAACGTTTTGCTGGAGAAGGCAGCAGAATATGGTAATCAAGATGAGATTGCAGTTTCAATAGGTACAGCATATTTTTTCCGTGCATGGCAATATTTTACATTGCTCAAGACATTTGGCGGTGTACCCATCATCGACCATGCACCCGATATGAGTGATGAAGTATTGTATGCTCCGCGTAACAGCCGTTACGAGGTAGCAGCTTTTATTGCAGCTGATTTGGAAAGAGCCATACCTTTGCTTCCGCTGGAACAGGATATTCCGGAGACTGATAAAGGAAAGGTAAGCCAGCAGGCGGCCAAGTCTTTCCTGGCACGTGTGTTGCTGTATGAAGCAACGTGGGAGAAGTATGTACCGTCTATCGACTACGATTTGGATGGTGACGGAACGGGTTCAGGGGCAGGTACAACCAAACCTGACAACTATCAATCCATCAATGATATGCTTGCCCGTGCTAAAGAGTTATCGAAAGAAGTGATAGACGATGCCGAAGCCAATGGCACTTTTGCTTTGTGGAACGAATGCGATTCGTTGAGTTACTACTATTTGTTTAACATTGACGATAAAGGTGGAAATATCTGCAACTTCCGTGGGGCAGGCAAAAGCACGAACCGGGAATTCATCTTTTTCAAAAAGTATGATTACGACCTGAACCGTGGGGGGATCAATCTGACTCATACGGTCATTACCTGGCAAGCTACGAATATCAGTGCCAGCTTCGGTGAATCGTTCTTATGCCGTAACGGACTTCCTATCCGTATCAGTTATACCGGCAACATGGCAGATGCCCAGAATAATCCGGAGTTCTTGGGTTATGGAGAATTTGAAAGCGAGTTCCGCAATCGTGACTACCGTTTCGTGGGCTGTGCTTTCTTGCCCGACCGTGTGACCTGGAGCGGGCGTCCGGAAGACAACCGCCAGTGTACAGAACTGGGCAAGCCTTATCCAGACCCTGTGTATCCCGCCAGCAATGATGTGAAAAACGAGAATGACCCAGCCTATAACAGTCCGTTCCTCATTACACGTCCTACGCTCCGCAACAGCAGCACGCATGCCACTTATGGAAGCCGTAAATATTTGCCTGAAGGAGCCGGACGTCCGCAGAATACAGAATCGGCAGATTATCCGCTTATCCGTTTGGCGGAAGTGTACTTAATCTATGCTGAAGCAACCTGTGAACTAGGCAATGGAAACATTTCGGATGCCGATTTGGATTTCTCCATCAACAAGACCCGTGCCCGTGCCGGAGTGGCTCCGCTTACCAACAACCTGATTGCCAATGTATGGGATGCCGGATATTTCGACCACGCTACCGGGCATACGATTTGCAAGAAAATGAACATGCTTGATGAAATCCGCCGCGAACGTGCTTGTGAACTGTTCGGTGAAGGTTTCCGCCTGGATGACCTGAAACGTTGGGGTATCGCCCACATCAATCTGACTGGACAGAAACTGGGACGCCACGTCCTGAATACGGCTTATACCAAATATACGGCAAACGACTTGAATTATTTTGGAGAACCGTGTTATTATCCGGAAAGATATCCGTTACTTCATGGCATTTACGAAGGCAGCGGCCCGAATGACCCCGACTATGGACGTTCTATCGCTACATTGGCATCGGATTTGCTTTTTGAAAAGCGTGAATATCTGGCTCCGATCCCCTTGGCACAGATACGTCTGAATCCTCAGTTGAAACAGAATCCGGGATGGTAATTTGAGAATGAGATAAGAAATATAGAACCCATAAACCATGGCATAAAATGAAAACTTTGAAATATATTTTTGGAATCTTAGTAGGGGCGTTGATGTTTGCTTCTTGTGAAGATGAAATAGGAAGCCCCAATATCGATTCGCGTGACTTTATTGATGTGCAGAATGCCAAAGCAATTGTAAGTAATGACGGAACCTATTATGTCCTTACCCAATACGAGGATCCGGATACAATTACCAAATACAATCTGAAAATGAGTGTATTTATTGTCGACCGTGAGGAAGATGCAGCTAAGGTAGAGGCATTGAATGGAGCACATTATGTAAACTTTAGCGGCATCGGGATGAAAACCGATTACCGTCCGGAAGGAACAGATATGAATAAGGACCACTACAACCTTATGCTGATTAATATCAGTGCCCGTGACGGACAATAAAATTGTTGTCCCTATGATTACCTGTTATAGAATCCGTTCAGAAGAAGACTTGACACCAAAAGCTGCATGGCAATAGGTTTTAGTATCAGATAAATTTCTAAATTTGAATATCCGCAAACATTCCATGTAGGAGTAAAATGCGGATATTCATTTTTTAATAGTAAGTCTGTATTTGCTTTCATTGGGGCATACTCTCTTGCTTTTTCGGGGAAAAATAGTTATTATTGCAAAGTGAATGTCCGCAAACAGCCCATGTAGGGAAAATGAGGATATTCGTATATTTTACAATCATAAACCGTAACACGTAAATTCTTATGAAACCGATTTTTCTAAAATGGACCTTTGCCGTATGCTTTTTGAGTATGGTTTATGGCATACAGGCACAGTCTTATGTATGGATATGCAGTACAGAAAACAATTATTGGAAAGAGGATGAGACCAAGCTGCAATCCCGTCCCGTTCAGACTCCTTTGCTGGAAATAGATGGGACAGAAAAAGGCGTTCCTTTCAAGGCATGGGGTACGACGTTCAACGAGTTGGACTGGGATGCCCTGCTGGTGCTGACCCGTGATGAACAGGATGAAATTATGCATAACCTGTTTGCTCCCGACGGAGACTTGAAGTTTACCCGCGGACGTATCCCGATGAATGCCAGCGATTATGCCCGTTCGTGGTATAGCTGTGACGAAGTGGCAGGCGACTTGGAACTGCGTTATTTCAATATCGACCGCGACAAGCTGGGCATCATTCCTTTGATTCGTGCCGCCCAGAAGTTCAATCCTCGCTTGACTTTCTGGACATCTCCCTGGAGTCCGCCAAGCTGGATGAAAATCAATGGAGATTACCCGGTACTGAGCAGCCGTTTCAACCGGCAGGACAAGCGTTTGGACTATCTGCTGTATGGCTCGCAAGACGGGGTAGACGAGGATGAGATGAAATTCTTGGGCGAGCGTGAAGGGCAATTCCCCCGAAAACTGGCTACACAGGATTATTTCATTCAAGACCCTCGTTACCTGCAGGCATACGCCAATTATTTTTGTAAGTTCATCGATGCCTATAAAGCCCAGGGGGTAAACATCGATATGGTAATCTATCAGAATGAAGCCTACAGCTACACGCCTTATCCGGGCTGTGCCTGGACAGCCGAAGGCACGATACGTTTCAACCGTGATTATTTGGCTCCTGCCTTGAAAAAGCATCATCCGGATGTGAAGCTGTATTTGGGTACGTTTAATACCAACCGGCAAGACCATGTAGAAAAGGTATTAAGCGATGACCGGTTGCGTGCCTGCATCGAAGGGCTTGCCTTTCAGTGGGAAGGACGTCAAATCCTGCCTGCCATACGCCGTCAGTATCCCGGTTTCCATTATATCTGTTCGGAAAGTGAATGCGGCAACGGAGCTATGGACTGGAAGGCGGGCGAGCATACGTTCTTTTTGATAAGTGACAATGTGGGCAATGGTTGCGACGAATGGTTTAATTGGAACTTCTTGCTTCCAAAGCATGGCACCAGTCCTTGGGGATGGAACCAGAATGCATTGATAGAGCTGGACAGTGAAACACGGACGTTCCGCTATACGGCAGAATATTATGCCGTGAAGCATTTTTCTCATTTTGTCGTTCCCGGAAGTGAAATGATAGGCTATGCTCCCAAAGAGAAAGACGGAACGATAGCGGTGGTCTACCGTACTCTTGAAAAGAAAATTGTCGTTATAGCAGGCAATTTGGGCGATACGCCGCAGCCGGTAAGCGTGAAGATAGGGAAGAAATACCTTAACGTGACGCTGGACGCACATTCCCTGCATACTTTTGTCATGAAGTAGTTTGTTGGTAAATGAATTTCACCACAGTATAAATGAAGTGGCACGATGAAGAAACGCAGCTTCACGCAGATTTTCGCAGATTATAAATAATGAATGTCCGCATTTTGCCCAATAAGGAGTTAAAAGGAGTTATTTCAAGGAGTTAAAAGGAGTTAGAAGCCAATACTTTTGCTCATGGGAGCCATAGCAGGATTAACTCCTGCCGAAGGCATAACTCCTTCTAATTCCCTTTTATACTATGGGCATTTGGCGGATATTCAAAAAATTTAAAAGCCTCTGTGTCCTCTGTGGTGAATCCCGATCCGCATCACCTTATTTGCTGAATGTCACATTTTCTACATGTTCGCCGATGAAAATCCGTGCCATATCGCCTGTTTTGTACCATGCAGGTTTGCCGGGCATGTCGTCGGAGATAACCGT